>NZ_JBFROI010000011.1:0-140548 GCF_041471405.1 Vibrio sp. 10N.261.52.C11 | reverse complement strand
TATTTCTCTATTTCTCTATGATTAACAAGTTGCCGATGATCGACCGTTTTCCTATGAACGACAGGGTTCCTATAATCAACGGCTTTCACTGTGACCTCACGTTTTCACCCAATCTACTGTTTTCTATATAATCTATTGAATTATTAAGATATCTATCACACTGCACATGGTTATTTAGGTCTACGCTTTTACCCGTGTTAATAACTTATTAACTTCGGAGCGTAATCCATGTTAGGTATCCAGCTTTCTGCTGTTCTCTCTTTATTATTTTTTTCTACGGTAGCAGGCGCTGCCACTTCTCAGTTGGGAGAGCCACTTAAGCTAACCAGTTCATTTGCTGGCTACCTATCGCTGACTATTTTCGTTGTCGCTTACATAGTTGTGATGATGGAAGAATACCTAAAACTCCGAAAATCCAAGCCGGTTCTACTTGCAGCGGGCCTGATCTGGATAATCATTGGTTTTACCTACCAAGAACACAACCTTGTTGAAGTCGCCAAACAAGCGCTCGAGCATAACCTTCTGGAATACGCCGAGCTATTACTCTTTCTGCTCGTCGCCATGACATACATTAGTGCTATGGAAGAGAGAAGACTGTTTGATGCGCTGCAAGCGTGGATGGTAGGCAAAGGCTTTAATTTCCGCTCTCTGTTCTGGATAACCGGTATTCTGGCCTTCTTTATCTCGCCTATTGCCGACAACCTCACGACAGCTCTATTGATGTGCGCCGTTGTTCTCAAGGTTGCTGGCTCTAATCCTAAATTCGTTAACCTAGCTTGTGTGAATATCGTGATAGCCGCCAATGCTGGCGGCGCGTTCAGTCCATTCGGCGACATCACAACGCTCATGGTATGGCAGGCTGGTTATGTGAGTTTTAGTGAGTTCATTCCTTTGTTTATCCCTTCGGTGATGAATTACCTCGTCCCTGCGTTGATCATGTCTTATTTTGTACCCACGACTCAGCCCGACACAGTTCATCAACACGTTGAATTAAAACGTGGTGCAAGACGAATCGTATTCTTGTTCATCATGACAATAGCGACCGCAGTTGCTTTCCATGCCGTACTCCACTTCCCTCCTGTGATGGGGATGATGATGGGACTCGCCTACCTGCAGTTCTTTGGTTATTACTTACGTAAGACTTTACCCAACTCACTCGCGAAGAAAAAAGCGGTGGCGATCGCCAATAACGATGAAGGCGCCCTGAAACGACTCGGTTCTGTTGTGCCATTCGATGTATTTCGAAGAGTTTCGCATGCCGAATGGGACACGTTGCTGTTCTTCTACGGCGTCGTAATGTGTGTCGGTGGCTTGAGTTTACTTGGATACTTGGAATTAGCCTCGGGCGTGATGTATAGCCAATGGGATCCAATTTGGGCCAACGTCATGGTGGGGATCTTATCTGCGATTGTCGATAACATTCCGGTGATGTTTGCCGTGTTATCGATGGAACCTCAAATGTCGATGGGTAACTGGCTACTGATCACCTTAACCGCAGGCGTTGGCGGCAGCTTGTTATCTATTGGTAGTGCGGCAGGTGTGGCGTTAATGGGCGCGGCGCATGGCAAATACACCTTCTTTGGCCACTTGAAATGGATGCCAGTGATCATGATTGGCTATGCCGTCAGTATCGCTGCACACCTATGGCTTAATGGCGATCTTTTCTAATTCGGAGATCTTTTCTAGTTCGAACTGTCTTTCACAGGCTTATCTACAAGTGTCCAGACGTTACTCAATTGTATCGCTGGACATTGGTTGCAAGTTAGCATCTCGCCCTTCTGTTGAATGCGCATCACTAGTCTAGAGTCAGTTCGGCTGCTTCCAGAATTGAATTCAATGGTGATCAAGTCATCATCAACACGATAGGTTCGAGTCACGGAATTATCCGTTGTTTGATAAGTCACTTGCCCGGATTCAAAAAGTAGATAACTGTCATTATCTGCGTTCTCATACATACCTTTGAACAGAGCAAGTTGTGGTACTTCGAAGGGTCGACTGGTGTCGGTTAAACAGCCCGTCAGCAATAGTGCGCTACTGCAGCAGAGTATAAGTGAATGATGGCTATTCATTTGGGCATCCTTGCCTAGAGAACATGGTTAAAGGATATGCAACCAAATCGATATTTCCCAGAAAGCGTTGATTTTAATGCAAAGTCATATTTTAAGAACCACTCGCCTTCACCATTAAGTAGTACGAGATATTCAGCCAGCATCTGGACAGGCTCATGGCTAAATCGCTTGCTAGTCTTGCTCTCTTCCCTCTATCACCAATAAGTGCTGTTTACGTTCTACGCCACCTGCATAACCCGTCAGTTTGCCGTTTTTACCAATCACACGGTGACACGGCACAATCACTGAAACCGGATTTTTGCCATTCGCCAAACCCACAGCACGAACGGCTTTCGGATTGCCTATCGCATCGGCCAGTTGTGCATAGCTCCAAGTCTCTCCATAAGGAATGGTCGTCAGCGCCTGCCAAACCGACTGCTGAAATGGCGTGCCCTTGGCTGCAATCGGCACAGAAAACTGAATAGCTTCGCCCGAGAAATAGCGATTAAGCTGCTCGATAGCCAATGCAAAGATCGGAAAGCTATCATCTTGAACACCCAACGGTTCCGGCTTGGTGGTATGTGTCTCGAACCAAAGGCCGAGCAAGCCTTCATCGTTCGCCTGTAACGTCACGGTTCCCAATGGGCTCTCATAGTAAGTAAAACGGTTGTCCATGATATCTCCTAGCTTAGTATTCCGATTAAGACTGATTCCAACAGTGGAACGTGGCGTAACTACCCCAAGGCGAAACACTCTCCGTGTTGATGGCGGGGCGATGCTCAATAAACTTCTTCACCACCAAGTCACCAACCAACAGATGATTAGGTTCGCTTAACCCGCGAAGCAGTGCATATTGAATAGTCCAAGGCCCAATCCCTTTTAGCTCAATCCATTTGGAAGGATGCTCAGCTTCATTGTCGACCATGTATTCGGCAAAACGCTTTAGGGTCTCTTTGCGGCTTCCCGGCATTCTCAAGAAGCTAACATCAGCGTCCGCTATCTGTTTTGGTGTTGGGAAGCTGGCTTTCTCATGTTCATCAGAAAGCTCTTTGACCAATAAGTTAAGCTGACCAATCGCCGCGGTTACCGAAACTTGCTGTCCTAGAATCGCTCTCACGCCTGCCTCCCAAGCACTCCACACGCCAGGAATACGGATACCACTCTTAGCCACCAAGTTAGGATCGATAGTCGTAAAGAACGTCTCAACCTTGGCAATATCGACATCAAGATCAAACATACGGCGGATATTCGCAATCAAGCTTCTTAATTGGCTTATATCATCCAACTCGAATTCAATATCCAAGCGGTTATCTTTGGCTAAAGTCGCCTTGAACCAACCCTTTGACCCGTTCACATTTACCGTGCGCTTATAATAATCTTCGCCAACGCCTTCTAAGCCCTCAATCATTCTTCGTCGATAAAACCTCAACAAGTGGTTCCAATCTAAGGGTCCATGAAAACCAAGCTGAATATGATTACTCTGAGTGTCACTTGGCTTCGCTCGCCTAATTTGGCTTGGCGAAAGCTGCAGCTCTTTTTGAAAGGCATCATTAAAACGGCGCGTACTATTGAAGCCACTAGCAAAGCCGACATCAGTAATGCTCATGCTACTGGTGTGCAGCAACTGCTTGGCAAACATCAATTGACTGTACAGACTATATTGCTTGGGTGACACGCCGATGTAATTGTCGAATAAGGTTCGTAAATAACGATCTGAAATACCTAACCGCGTTGCAAGGTCGACGATAGATCCTGAATTCAGAGCGCCATTATCAATCAACTGCATCGCACGTAAGAAAGTGGTTTCGACGCCCTTCCAAGCCGGCGAAAAAGGTGCGCTGTCTGGTCGACAACGTAAACAAGGACGATATCCCGCTTTCAATGCTTGAGCTTGATGGGAAAAATATTCGACGTTTTCTTCTTTGGGTGGTGTGGCTGGGCAAATCGGGCGACAAAAAATTCCTGTCGTTTTCACCGCTGTAAAAAACATCCCATCAAAGCGAGCATCTCGTGCATATCGAGCCAAATGGCACTGCTCACTGGTTAAGCTGCTGTTGTGATTGATCTTTTTCGACATGCCGTACTCTTCCCACTTACCATAGCGTTTGATCCGATACCTAAAAGTTTACCGTGAACCACCATTGTCGCTAGCCACTTTCGGAAGCGAAGGTCAGATAAATCACAAAAAAGGGTTTTAATTTTATTCAATTCGACTAAATTTAACCTAGAGAGGGCATTCTTCTCACAACGTCAACGATCGGTACTTAGCACGCCAAGATGCAGAGACCTATCGAATATAAAAAGGAAAAGGCTATGGTTCTACACACATGTCGTATTGTTTTATCAAATCAACAGGTTCTCACCAGTCAATCAGTCGAGCAGTCTCTAAGCTTTCTTGAAGACAAAGCGGACAACGGGATTTCTATGATCGAGATTGACGCAACGGATGGCAATCAAATCCATTCGTACATGTCACACTCTCTTGAAGAGTCTATTGAGAATCTAATGAACCTATAGGGCTTTTAATAAAGGCTACACATACCAGGCCTAAACGATATTTATGGAATTAGAAACGATCTCTAGTTCCGAAAAGAAGTACATTTCTGGTTTAAAACAAAAATGGCTCCCAACTATACAATTAGTTGGGAGCCATTTTTTATTGAATCTAATCAGCAAAGCCACTGCTTACCGCGAATGCCGTTACTCAGGTGCTTGTTCAGCGGCTTGCTGCAATGTGTAAGCCGTCGATGGGTCAATCTCATTAACCAACTTCTCAACCTGCATGATCGCATCAACCGAGGTACTGCTTTTACGGTAGCTCAGATAAATTGGGAGATACCAGTCTTCAACCCCTTTCACCTTGTGCAGCTGACCCGAATCGATAAAAGGTTCGACTAGAGACACCGGAAGATACGCACTGCCGCCTTTCTCTAAAATGAAATCGAGGGCGATACGGGCTGTAGAGGTACGTAGGTACGGTGCTGGCACTTTAGGGTGACGTTCTGCGTGTTCAGAACCAAAGCGCGTTCCCCAATCCACATAAACATACTTATGTTGAAATACAGATTCCAGATCATCTTGCTGCGTTGATACCAACACCAAAACCAAGTCAGCGACTTTTTTACAGTTCAGCTCTTCTGCTTTGATCTGATCGAACGCGAAAGCCATATCTAAGGTTCGTTCTAACAAATTACGGTTCAGTTGCTCGCGCCCCATCACCTCTGCCATAAAGCCGTAACCACCAAAAGAGTCGGTTACCACACTTAAACAGTTTTGCAGATACGCATCCCAAATATTCGGCGTGCCGCCCAGCGTTAACTGCAAGGCTTTACCACTCTCTAACGACAGCTCAAATTTGGCTTGTTGTAGGGTGGACACCATCACTTCGGCATAACCAATCAAACGTTCACCGGAAGATGTGAGTTTGATGTTATTGCGGTCACGAATGAAGAGCTGAGTATCAAAATAGCCTTCAAGCTGTTTGATCCGCGCACTCACCGCCGCTTGTGTTAAATACAAGTTTTCAGCTGCACGCCCAAAATGGCGCACCCTTGCAACCTCAAGAAAGGTTCTAAATACTTTCACATCCATCAAATACATCTCTGTAATAAATCTGCTAACTAGCCGATCTAGGATTGTTTATCGTAAAGGCAAAAACATTTTGTTTCCTATTTTAGCCTTTTAACAATATTTTCGCGTGAGCAATAAACACTAATTTCTATCTAACCACATTACTGAGGCTGATATGTCTGAGACCGAATTCCGACACGGAAAAAAACGTTTTTATGACACCATTAAATTCCCGAGAGGGTTCGCTAAGTCGGGTGATTTTACTCTTTCAGAAGAGGAAATCCTAACCTTGTTTGGTGACACTATGCTTGCACTTGAAACTGGTGAACTAGCACCAATCAATGCAGAAGAAAAACACTTCATTAAAGTGTTGTCTCACCCTCATAAGGCAAAGTCCAAGTTAGAGCGTGTTTGGTTGAAGTACATTCAACTGGCTCGTGGACGCCGTCGCTTTCACACCCTAAACGGCTGCAAACGCGGCGACGTATCTAGGGAAGAATACGAAAGTGAGTTAGTGTTAGAAGATTAGTAAAATCGCTCAAAGTGATACCTCATCACTTTGGGCTTTTTTTTGCCTTCAAACACACATCTTCTTTGTAATTGGTAAGTTTAGCCAACCTATCCATTTTTACCAATATTTATATACAATTCATAGCGATAGCGTGACTAAAACACCGCTCTCGTTCAATCTTATGGGTATTCATCCCACTGAGATTCATCGTTCTTCATCCTGCCCCTGTCTTTTATCACGATAGCGCTCCATTGCCATCATTATTTTTCTAGTTTCAACTATACGCTCAACGCTTGTTTATACTCGAAACACGTTAATGCACCAAAATTCGTCAATGGTTCGAGCGATGCCATTATTGCAATAATCGTATCAAGGCATAGAAACACACCAACCCTTTCAGGTGCTGAATTAGATCAACATTGCTGTATATGACAAACGTATTAATCTTGTTTAACGCCACCAAATATCCATACAATAATTGTGCAATTTTGAGAGTTCCAGTCACAGTTACGACGAAAAAAGCAAAAACTTGACCTAAAACAATAGCGGAACTGGATAACTTATTTTATAATGCGAATTAATGTTTCAGAACACTATAAAATTTTATTTCTAGGGGCAAAATCAATGAGACTTATTCCATTAAGCAACAAAGCTAAAGTAGGTAAATGGGCTGCTCGTCATATCGCAGATTCAATCAACAAGTTCGCTCCAACGGCTGAGCGTCCATTTGTACTAGGTCTTCCTACTGGTAGCACACCTCTAACTACTTACGCTGAGCTAATTGAACTTTACAAAGCTGGCGAAGTTAGCTTCAAGCACGTTGTAACATTCAACATGGATGAGTACGTTGGCATCGACCCTAACCACCCAGAGTCTTACCGCACATTCATGCACGAGAACTTCTTCAACCACGTTGATATCCAAGCAGAAAACATCAACCTGCTAGACGGCAAAGCTGAAGATATCGATGCTCACTGTGCAGCATACGAAGAGAAAATCCGTTCATACGGCAAAATCAACCTGTTCATGGGCGGCGTAGGCATCGACGGTCACATCGCATTCAACGAACCAGGTTCTTCTCTATCTTCACGCACTCGTATCAAAACGTTGACTGAAGACACTCGTATCGCGAACTCTCGTTTCTTCGATGGCGACATCAACCAAGTTCCTAAATACGCACTAACTATCGGTGTTGCGACTCTTCTAGATGCAGAAGAAGTGATGATCCTTTCTCTAGGCCACAACAAAGCTCAAGCGCTTCAAATGGCTATCGAAGGTTCTGTAAACCACATGTGGACTGTTACAGCTCTACAGATGCACCGTAAAGCTATCATCGTTGCTGATGAGCCAGCTCAACAAGAGCTAAAAGTTAAGACTCTACGCTACTTCCAAGAGCTAGAAGCTGAGAACATCCAAGACCTATAATTCCTATAGTCTTGAATAGCAGGGCGTTTTTATAAAGAGAGCGTCTTGAATAGAAAAAGCCACTGAATGTGGCTTTTTTTGTGCCTGCTGCTTTTGTATTTAATGGGAAGATATTTCGGATATTTTTTAGAAGCACAAAAACAAAAAAGCGATTTCTCAAACAAGAGAAACCGCAATGACGGTATATTCTAAGATGGATAAAACGAATTAAAGCTAGATAAGCTAAATAAACACTTTAGGTGTAAGCTCAAGCGAAAGCTTCAAGCTATGAACTCAATAGCAAAAACTAAGAACTCAGCGCGTTATCTCGGCACAAGGTGTTAATGATGTCTGTAATAGCCAAAACGATCGTGGATTTCACTTTCTGGTTATGTCGACCCAAGAACATTTCTAACATTGGACCAGACATGGTTTTCACCATCTCAGGGTCGTATTCAATAGGCATAATACGCTGAATAGCATGTACTTTGTTTAGCTCAAAGATGATATCCACTTCAGTAAAACTGGTGTCATCACCCTGTATTTTCGCCCATTCTTTTAAGGTCACGAAAATCTCTAAGTCGTCATAAAGCTCTTTACTGATCACGCCAAGCCCCAGAAGCAACTTTCCGCGTATCATTATTTCCCCTAGCGGCCCGCCACTATTGAGAAGAGGTTCTACAACGAACTTAATCGCAGTATCGTCTTTCTTGAAAATATTTTTTAAAACCGAATCTACCGTATCATCCAATGCATCATAAGCGGCCATCAGGCAAGCGCCAGCACTCTCAGCCTCGGAAAGTGCTTCGAGTAATTCTGTTTCATGATTAGTTTGTATTGGCATAACGGCTCGGCAATAAGAAAGTGCCACAGGAGTGGCACTTTGGTGGTTTATCATTTCAATGCTAGATAAGCTTGTTCCGCTAGTTTAACAACTTCTGAGTCACTATTCAGCTCAGAATAATATGCTAATGTCTCTGCAAAGCCTTTTTCTGCAAACATTGCTTGAAGTTCAACCGCTTGTGGGTCGTCTTCGTTCTTGTAATGGAACGCAGCAGCGATTGCTTTTACTAGGTGAGCATTCGGTAGGCCGTACTCTAATGTACCGTTTAGAGGCTTAACTAGGCGGTCTTGCGGGCTCAGTTTACGAATTGGCTGACGACCAACGCGGTCTACTTCATCACGTAAGAACGGGTTAGCAAAACGACCTAGAATCTTTTGGATGTAGGCAGCGTGTGCTTCTGGATCAAAGCCGTAACGCTTAATCAGAACCGCACCACTCTCTTCCATCGTCGCTGTTACTTCAGCGCGGATTACGTCATCTTCGATAGAGTCTTTAATAGTCTCATGACCTGCAAGCACACCAAGGTATGCCGTTACTAGGTGACCAGTGTTAAGAGTAAACAGTTTACGCTCAACGAAAGCCATTAGGTTATCAGTGCATTCCATTCCTGGGATGTTTGGAATCTCACCTTTGAATTGTGTTTGATCTACGATCCACTCGCTGAACGTTTCAACCGTTACCGCTAGAGGATCTGTTTCGCCCGCTTCTGCCGGTGGAACAATACGGTCAACCGCAGAATCAACAAAGCCAATGTGCTCTTCAGTGAACGCTTTCATTTCATCAGAAAGGTGCTCTAACACGGCTGCTTTTAATTGGCTAGTACCGCGAACCATGTTCTCTGCCGCGATGATGTTCATTGGTGCAGTGTTGTTTGCTGCTGCACGCTTTTCAATGCCTTGAGCGATAGACTTAGAGATGATTTTAAGAACCGTAGGGCCCACTGCAGTCGTCACAAGATCAGACTCAGCAATGCAATCTACTACTGCGCTTGTCGCTGAGTTTACTGCTGTCACGTTCTTAACAACTTCGACAACACACTCTTCGCCAACAATCTTAACTGGGTATTCTTGGCGTTCAATTAACGCATTTACAACCGTTTCATTTACGTCAGCAAACGTAACCTTCATACCAGCATCAGAAAGAAGCTTACCAATGAAACCACGACCGATATTACCTGCACCAAAATGTAACGCTTTCATAATTTTGACCTTATAAATATTTGAATCTAGATAGCTAACTGCTCAACAACATGCCTTGACGATGTGCCCTAGGCATTAAGCAGTAAGCTATTCAGACTGAATCTTGTTAGAAAGATTAAGACCGAAAATGAGGCCAGTAGGGGGATACCGGCCTCCTTCACTCAGGAGCTTGACTAGAGCTTTTTAGTTTCCGTTGAGAATACGTAGAACATCAGCAGGGTTTGTTGTGTTCTGTAGGCATTCCACAGCTTCTTCATCATCGAGTGAATTGGTAATCGCCATCAGCACCATGTTGTGCTCATCGCCTTGTGCGGCAATACCGATAACCATCTTCGCGATATCATCTTCATCTTCGCCCCACTGAATACCTTCAGGGTACTGACAGAAAACGATGCCGGTTTTTTGTACGTACTGTTTCGCTTCGATTGTGCCGTGTGGTACTGCGATAGACTCACCTAGGTAAGTAGACACAAGCTCTTCACGAGCAAACATGCCATCTACGTATTCTGGTGATACGTTGCCAAGTTTTACTAATTGTTCGCCAGCAAACTTGATTGCGTCTTCTTTTTGAGTCGCTTTAAGGCCAAGGAAGATGCTGTCGTCAGTGAGTGCAAGCTTGTTGCCTTCTTGCGCTGGAGCTGCTGCAGGAGCCGGAGCTTCTACTTTCGCTTCACCACTTTGAGCATCGACAAGCTCCGCAACTAGTTGGTCGTATACGCCGCCGTCTAGGAAGTTGCTTAGAGACATATGCATCGCACCTGGCACAGTGCTACGAGCACGGTCTGTTAGGTCTTTATGCGTAATAACGATTTGCGAATCAGCCGGTAGGTTGTTGATTGCGTAGTTGGTTACTTCAATGTCTAGGCCAGCTGTTGCTACTTTCTTACGTAGTAGACCTGCACCCATTGCACTTGAACCCATACCCGCATCACACGCTACATAAACTGCTTTTACATCCGCTAGGTTTACGTTTGCTTCTGCTGCTGCACCTTTAGAAGACGCTTTCATGTCTTTCATTTGTGCAGAAGCTTTCTCTAGTGAATCTTCCTCATCATCTTGCGCTGATGTTTTAAGAAGGATTGACGCTACAACAAACGATACTGCCGTTGCTGCGATAACAGATAGAATCACGCCGATGTAAGAGCCTTTTGGCGTCATCAGTAAGACTGCGAAGATAGAACCTGGAGATGCTGGAGAGATAAGGCCAGAATCGAACATTACGTTAGTGAATACACCCGCCATACCACCTGCGATTACCGCAAGAATTAGACGTGGGTTCATTAGAACGTAAGGGAAGTAAATTTCGTGGATACCCCCTAGGAAGTGGATGATAGATGCACCAGCAGCAGATTGCTTCGCGCTACCTTTACCAAACACCATGTAAGCAAGTAGAAGACCAAAACCAGGACCTGGGTTTGCTTCGATTAGGAAGAAGATAGAGCGACCCATCTCTTCAGATTGCTGGATACCTAGTGGAGAGAAGATACCGTGGTTGATTGCGTTATTTAGGAATAGGATTTTCGCAGGTTCAACAAAGATAGATGCTAGAGGTAGTGCACCCGCTTCTACCATTGCGTTTACGCCAGCCGCAAGTCCGCCAGACAGAATCTTAACCGCAGGACCAATCACGATGAACGCGATGATCGCACAGATCATGCCGATGATACCCGCAGAGAAGTTGTTCACTAGCATTTCGAAACCACTCTTCACTTTACCGTGAACAGCTTCATCGAATTTCTTAATTGCGATACCACCTAGTGGACCTACAATCATTGCACCCATGAACATTGGGATATCAGTACCAACGATAACACCCATTGTTGTGATAGCGCCCACTACCGCACCGCGGTCACCACCAACCATTTTACCACCGGTGTAACCAATCAATAGTGGCAGTAGGTATGTAATCATAGGACCAACCATTGATGCTAACGTTTCGTTAGGCCACCAACCCGTTGGGATGAATAGTGCAGTAATGAAACCCCACGCAATAAATGCGCCGATGTTTGGCATTACCATATTGGATAAGAAACGACCAAAGTTTTGAACCTTAATCTTTGCTTCTGGTGATAACATAGGTAGAACCCCGTAATGTATTGGTTGGTCAAATGACCGAAAGTGTGTACTCAAAAGTCGATTAAAATGTATCACAACATTTCCAAAATGCACCTTAGCCCAACTTTCGTGATAGCCATCACACACGAAAAACACTTTCGGGTTAACAAGCACACCTTAGATCACAAAAACACCATGAATTTAAATTACAAAGCCAAATTAATGAGAATAGATATCATCAGCACACGATCTAGATCACATTTCATTTTGTAATACTTAAAAATAAATAGTGATTAAAGTCACATTTAATAAAATATAGCATCTAAGATCTATATAAACCGTATAAAAGAACATCGTGTCACGTATATAAAATATGCACCCAGATGAGCAAAATCGCGATACCTGTAATTTAATTACAGGTTGAGCTACATTTTGCTAAACATACAAAACGAGACCTAACGCTCTACTAAAAACATAGACCACTGAACTGCAGTTAGCATTGATAGATGTGATATGGTATTTACCAACGCTATCGCATCATATATATATCCAACACCCATCAGCTGATCACTCCGCTATTTGAGAAAAGACTATGTCAGACAAAATTTCCACATCCGCACTCGCTAAACAAAAAGGCATAGAAGCTAAAGCTTTATTTAGCGATCTAAAAACAGCGGGCTATATAGTGCGTTCACAAGAGCGTTGGATTCTCACAGAACGGGGAGAAAGCTTTGGTGGGGAATATGTCGAACACAAGAAGTTTGGTGTCTTTATTGTCTGGCCAGAGAAACTGCTTATCGATTTGGACTCATTCTCAGGAAAAACACTCACCGCCACCCAGCTTGGCAGTGCCTTTCAACTCAGCGCAAAGAAAATCAACTTACTGCTCAACGAGCTTGGTTGGATAACAAAAGAAGAAGACGGTTGGCATGTCACCTCTACAGGCTTAAAAGCCGGAGGTGAACAAAGAGAAGACAAAGCGACTCAAAACTTATTCGTGGTATGGCACGACTCATTGGTTCGCAATAAACGTTTAAAGCAGTCTGTTGTTGAATTCCTAGGGCATGATGCTGAAAGCCACTCGACCGATGTGTCATTCTCCAGTTTTCGTCAGAAATTTGAGGCGAAGCACCGAAGCTTAGACGGGCATTATGTTCGATCAAAGGGAGAGCTGATCATTGATAACTGGCTTTATATGGCAGGAGTGGTCCATGCGTACGAGCGTCCGCTTCCGATATCAAAAGAAGTGATCAGCGATTTTTATCTACCAAGTGGCAAAGTATACATCCAGTTCTGGGGAACTGATTCTGCGCCAATCGCCGAAAATAAACGTGAAGCTACGAGAAAAATCTATGAAGAGCATGGTTTTGGTTTAATCGAAATCACGCCAGAAGATATCCCCAACCTAGACAGCGTACTTCCGCCATTATTGCGCCAATATGGTATCAAAGCGTACTAAGCTACTGAATCTAGAGATTCCACCTCCATTAAGATCACACTTATTGAATCATTATGGACATTATTAACCATAGTGATTTGATATGTTCGCTATTTTTCCCGAGTCATTCTTCTATTATCTTACACCCATCGACTTGAGCTACCGCAGATACTCGATTTATTGGGGCATGTTCGATAACTATTTAGACGTTCAATCTATTGAGATTCGTTTAAATTGGTTATCCGTTTATTGTTGACGTAACTGAACATAAAACCCTACAACATTTATTATTGATAGATATTAGGATTCAACATGACTCATCCAATCATTACTGATCTAAACACTCGTTACACAGCTAAAAAATACGATGCAGAAAAGCGCATCTCTGCGGAAGACATGGAAGTAATCAAAGAAGCACTTCGCTTGTCAGCTTCTTCTATCAACTCTCAGCCTTGGAAATTCATCATCATTGAGAGTGACGCAGCAAAACAACGCTTCCACAATACTTTCGAAAACATGTTCCAGTTTAACCAACCACATGCGAAAGAAGCGTCACACACGATCCTGTTTGCTCACGATCCTAAGTACACTAAAGAGAAATTCGCGAAGCGTGCTGATACAGAAGTAAGCTCTGGTCACTTACCAGCTGAAATGTACGAGCAATTCTTAGGTGCTTACGCATTCGCAGAAATGAACACAGACGAAACAGGTTTCAACGGTAACTGGACTAAGTCTCAAGTTTACATCGCACTAGGTAACACACTGCACACACTAGCTCGTCTAGGTATCGCTTCAACACCTATGGAAGGTGTAGATGCAGCTATGATCAGCGAAGAGTTTGCTGACGAACTAGAAGGTCACGTTGTTGATGTAGCTCTAGCTATCGGCTACCACAAAGACGGCGAAGACTACAACTACGGCAAACCAAAAGCGCGCCTAGCTCTTGATGAAGTCGTTACAACACTTTAGGGCGTGTTGACCTTTCGTGGTTAAATTTTGTTCGGATGGGGACGCCTAGTCAAAAGCGTTTTAATCGCGGTGAGGGAGAAGTAGCCTAGTCATTCTAAGCAAACCTCCCTCAACAAAGAGTAAAACGCTTTTTGCGGGGGCGCCCAGCTCGAACCCTTCGGGCAGCGTTTGCTGGTCATTTCTACTGCGTTATCGGCTTCTCATGTAGGCTAGCTACACATCGATGCCTCTGCCTTGTATAAATACCCAGCAACTCACTGCAAAAATCAGCTCGAAAGATCAACACGCCCTAGTTATTGATGTGACAGAGCCCTAACCGCAGGGGTATCAGGCAAGAAAACCTCGATAAACAAGAACAAAAAAAGCCAGTCAACAGACTGGCTTTCTTGTATTCATCTTAGTGCGATAAGCACATTGCGTTTAAGTAAAGGCGAACATTAACCGATAAACGAGATGTAACCCTGAAGGATAATCAGGTTAACGATATCGATAAAGAAGGCACCAACAATTGGCACCACCATGAACGCCTGTGGTGAAGGACCAAAACGGTTCACCAAAGAGCCCATGTTCATTACCGCTGTTGGTGTTGCACCTAGGCCGAAACCACAGTGACCACCTGCCATAACCGCTGCGTCGTAGTTAGAACCCATTACTTTGAACGTCACAAAGTAAGAGAAGATACCTAACACAACCGCCTGAACCGCCAGGATAACCAAGAACGGAATCGCAAGGTCAAATATGTTCCAAAGCTTAAGGCTCATTAGCGCCATTGCTAGGAACAGTGACAATGACACCGTACCAAGAATATCGACCGTTTCGCTGTCAGTCTTATGCAGCTTAGTCACTTCAAACACGTTAGTGATGAACACACCGATAAACAACGCGTAAACGAAGTCAGGAATCATCAACCAAGAAATTTCAAAAGTCGCCACCCACTGCTCTAGGTACTTCGCACCCGTGATACAGATAAGAAGGATGAACAACACTTCAATCACCTTCTTCGCCGTCACTTTGTCTTCTTCATACTCGTTGTAAGTAACAAGTTCAGGGAAGCGTTCATGTGTTTGCGTGCCAGTGCCGTACTCAGATTCAAGCTGGTTTTTATCAATCAGCTTTTGCGCCACTGGGCTACCGATAATACCACCGATGATCAAACCAAAGGTCGCTGAAGCCATCGCGATTTCTAGCGTATTTGCAATGCCAAACGTGTCTGCAAAAGTTTGAGACCAAGCCGCGCCTGTGCCGTGACCGCCCGAAAGGGTGATAGAGCCAGCAATCAAACCCATCAAGGGTTCAAGGCCTAGTGCCGTAGCTAAGGTTACGCCTACACCGTTTTGGATAATGATGTAAACCGACGCTACCCCTAAGAATAGGAATACCTTAGCACCACCTTTTATCAGCTGCGTGTAGTTCGCCGCAAGACCGACCGTTGCAAAGAACATCAACATAAACGTGTTCTGCAGGGGCAAGGAAAACTCAAGATCAAGGCCGTTAAAGTGCAGGGCTGTAATAGCAAAAGCGACAATCAAGCCGCCGACAATGGGCTCTGGAATGTTGTACTTTTTGAGAATCGGAAGCTTTGCATTGACGAAATGACCTAGAAACAAAACACTAATCGCGATTAGGAAGGATTCTAGTGGTCCAATTGAAATTAATTGATTCATATAACCTCTATTTTTTTACGTTCTCATCTTCCCTAATGAGTCTAGTTTTATCTGTAATTATTTGTGCTGCTCTACCTATATTTATACAAACTGGAGAGAAAGTGTGGATTCGAAAAGCGAACACATTACTGCGATCGCTTAGTACCATGTTAGTAGCACGTTAACTTTTATAGGAGATAAAAGGATTTGTGACAACAATCACCTCCTAAAAGTTGAAAACGGCGTGAGTATCTATGCCGCTGACTCTGCTTTCTTAATACCTAAAAAAGCAAAAAGGAGCTATTTCTAGCTCCTCTTTCATCACCATCGCTGGTAATTAGAATTTTTTCGGTGCGTAACCAGTCATAACCTCAATGCGAAGTTCTTTACCGATCTTCGTCATTGGGTGAACAATTACGAGTCCTTTAACAGACTTTTTAAGTTTACCCATATCCGCTTGCTCAGCCTTAGTGATCTCACGGCTAAATGGCATATCAACCAGAGACTTACGCTCTTGGTTCACATCATAGCTTTCTTTGTGTTTAAGCTGGGCAATTTTCTTAGTTAGCTTCTTAATCTCTTCCTCGAACTGACGAACAACAGGACGATCATTACGAGTTTTAGCAGCATCTAACTTGTGGCGACACTTGTCTAGACGGTTGTTAATTTGTTGAAGTTCGTTTTTAACACTCATAATAATTTCCTAAGATTAAACAAGCCAATTCGGATTGGGGCGCGGAGTATAGCACAAGGGTTGTGTTGAACCGAAATTTATCTGTTAATTACCAATAGAAACGAATCACATCGACACCGCTCATTCAGCTTACTTATTCTTTGTGGCGAATCTCTAAGCGGATTATTCATTGATAGGATAGCGCCTACTTCAAAAATTGCAGTCCTCGATGCATCAAAATTCCGTCTAAACTTATACTCTAACGCAATAACTAAATCAGGGTACACAGCTTGGAGTTGTTACCCCCAGCACGACTCTGAATCGCAACGTAATCACAAGGATAGCCGATGACATTATTGAAACGAACATTGACCTGCAGCCTAGCCCTGAGTGCAATGTTTGCCACAACTTATGCATCTAGTGAACAAGCCACCCAAAGTAACCTAATCGTCGAGTACTCTACACCGCAAAATACCGAAGAAGAGCAGCTCAAACGAGAGATTCAAAGCAGTGGCGTTAATGACACCGTGGTCGACCTATCAAACCAACTCTTCATGTTTGAGAAGCCATTAACCATTCAATATGGCGGGGAAGAAGGACCACTCTACGATCCACAAACCCATCAAGTACTGATCCCTTACAGTTTTTACGCTGAGTCACTCAATTACTTTGAGAAGAACCAATACGAAAAAGAGTATGGGAAATCTGCGCAAACCGGCGCTATTGATACCTTGCTGCACACCCTGCTACACGAGACTGGGCATGCGTATATCGAAGATCAGAACATTGCCATATTGGGTAAAGAAGAAGATGCGGTTGATAACCTAGCAACCATGCTACTGCTTAACTACGTAGAGCATGGGGCCGACGCTGCTATCAGCGCTGCAGACATGTTCGCTTTCGAGTCAGAAGACCGCCCAGAGTATTACGACTTGGGGGAATACATCGACGAGCACAGTTTCGACCTGCAGCGTTACTTCTCCACGTTATGCTTGGTGTATGGCAGCGATCCCGATGCCTATAAGAACTTGCTCGATGAAGTGGAAAACGACTATTTGAAAGACAGAAAAGAGTTCTGCTTTGAGCACTTTGACGTGATCAATGAAAATTGGCATCAGTATTTAAAAAAGAGTGACGATGCTTAGATGCTTAGATGCTTAGATGCTTAAAGGTTAGTGTCGAGAACTAGGAAAACGGCTTTGGCATCAAATTCCAAAGCCGTCACTCGATAGATTGGCTTAAGTCTTACGTGTTAAGAGTTAAGAGTTAAGAGTTAAGAGTTAAGAGTTAAGAGCTTAAACCCTAGACGTTCACTTTGTACTTCAGATCTTGAGCTTCATCGCCGGTCATCCCTCGAAAACCCCAACAATGTGAAGGCTGCTCTTTAATGGTGATTTCAATATCAATCGGAGAGATAGAGAGCTGCTTTTCAATCTCAGAAAAGATCTTCTTGATTAGACGCTTTTTGGTGTTTACCGCTCGACCTTCCATCATATTTATCTCAATGACGGTATAGGCTTCTGTTCTTCCTTCCGGGTAAAAGAAGTCATCTCGTTCCAATGGCACAAACCGATGTGCTCGCTTGTCATCGGGTAAACCCATTTCACTGTTCAAGCACTGCTGCAACACATTAGAGAGCTGCAACTTAATTGGATTTAAGCACTCTTTGATACCATAAATAACAATCATGACCATTCCTTTGATGCGATGTTAGGTATAGAAGAACGTCAGATAGAAGCATCGTCTGGCAACTACCCATTCGCTTACTATTTGTTCATATATTACCTAATGACGCGTATGAGAAAAGGTAAAAACAATGAATTTATGAACAGGTGCAACAAAATATCTATCCCTTTGCGAACATAAGCCGAAGCGAATTGATCGAACACCACCCTCCCCGCGTATATCTTCTCGAATCACATCTGAACTAAGGAGTACTATGTGCCGAATTCACCTAGGAAGACCACGCGGACAGACGCCGAACCAGAAACACCCGTAGAGTCTTCTCTGGAGCTCGCTGTGTTTCCCCTCCCCATCTTCCTTTTACCGGGAGGCAGACAAAGACTGCGCATTTTTGAGCCAAAGTATCTCGCGATGGTCGCTCACGCAGCGCAGGGCGATGGTTTCATTATCGCCACTCAAGACAAATCTAACTCTGATCATCTCAGCTCTTGGGGAACAAAGGTGACCATCGTCGACTTCAATATGTCGGACGACCAGATATTAGAAATTGATGTCGAAGGCGAAAAGTTGGTGCAATTGCATGGGTCGTTTCGAGACGATGATGACCTGATTAAAAGTAAGTTCAGCTTGTTGCCTCACTGGCCTACCGATGAATATAAAGTGCCTAACGTGTTTACCGCTTTTTTGGTTCAGTTGTTTCGCGACCACGATTCGATAAGAACACTCTATCCCACTCCTGATTTTGAGAGCCCACAATGGATCTGTGCGCGATTGCTCGAAATGATGCCTATCCCACTGGAAAAGAAAACAGAATTTACTGAGCCAGCCAGTTTTCCGTCTCTAGTTCCTTTTTTGAATCAAATCATTACGGGGCAATAAGCACTTTCTTCACTATAATTTTGTATAGTAGAAATTAATTTAAATGAAAGTGATCCCGACTTTCTCCTTTCACGTAGTGCCCATCAAATTCGCATGATGGTTAGTTACTATGCAAGTGGAAAGCAGAAGTTCAGGGAACGGCAAGGAGCATGTCATTATTCCCGATAACAAAGTACCTACAGACAACAAAGTACCGACAGAGCTCTCGAGCTGGCTGGTGTTGGTTGGTACAGACCGAGACAAGCAGGCGTTCACCTGTTTGTTCAAGTTCTTCGCTCCTAAGATCAAGCGTTTTGGTATCAGTAAGTTGGGTGGCGAAGCTGCTGCAAACGAGCTAGTTCAAGACACGATGACTAATGTTTGGAAGAAAGCACATCTCTACAATGTAGATAAAGGCGCTGCGACCACTTGGGTCTACACGGTAATGCGTAATGCAGCATTCGACATGTTGCGCAAAGTGAAAGCGAAAGCCGAACAAACGATAGCCGACGATATCTGGCCAATCGATGCGATGGTAGCCGAGTCTCAAAGCGAAGATTTGCCATTCGGTGACCATTTGATGAGCCGACACGTAATGACTCAAATAGAAAAGTTGCCTCTCGCTCAGAAAACCATCGTCAAAGGCGTTTACTTTCAAGAGCTCTCTCAAGAGCAACTCGCTCAGCAACTTGGCGTCCCACTTGGAACAGTGAAATCACGTCTGAGACTCGCTTTAGCCAAATTAAAAGTTCACATGGGGGAACAAGACCATGATTAAACATCACCCAAACGCGGCAATCTTGAAAGACTTCGTCGATGGCACGTTGGCTGATTCAGTTTCTTTGATTGTTTCTAGCCATGTAGAGCTGTGTGAACACTGCCAACAACAAGTCAAGCAGCTTACAGCTGTAGCAGCGAATAATGCTTTTGACGCAGAGCCAGTATTCTCAAATGAAGATCTAGACAGCTTCTCAATGGACGACATGGACTTTGATTTTGACGCGATAGAGCAAATCACAGCTGATACTTCTCAGTCTGTTGAAGTGACTCCAGAGGTTCAGAAAGTAACTGTTGCTGACACGACATTCACAATCCCTCGCGCTCTAAACTCAGTAGCGAGAAAGGACTGGATGAACCTAGGCAAAATTTCACGAGCAAGACTCGATTTTGCTGACGAAGCACACCACACCAGCTTGTTGCACATCGACAAAGATGGACAAGTGCCTTGCCACACCCACAAAGGCTTCGAGATCACGCTTCTTCTAGAGGGCAGTTTCGAAGACGAAATGGGCGTTTACAACAAAGGTGACTTCATCTGGTTGGATGGCAATCACACTCATCAACCGGCAACAAAAGAAGGTTGTGTCTGTTTAACCGTTTCAAGTGATGCGCTTTACTTCACAAAAGGTGTGAGCCAACTATTCAATCCACTTGGAAAATATATCTATTAACCCAGTTGCAGGCTATAAATATACAGGATGGCATAAAGCTATCCTGTATATCGTCAATACATCTGAATAAAAACAACTACGGTGTCAAAGTAAAAACACACCCAGCTCTGTAAATACGATTAGCAATGTTGAACTATAAGAAAAAGCTCAGAGCAAGAGCAAAGGAGTTGGCCAATGGAAAAGAAAATCAAAATCGGTATCAGTGCATGTGTTGCTGGACATAAAGTACGTTTCGACACAGGTCATAAACGCTCTCGTTTTTGTACAGACGACCTAGCAGACTACGTGGAATTGGAACCTGTTTGCCCAGAGATGGCTGTTGGTCTTCCAACCCCTCGTCCAACCATTCGTCAAACAAGAATGCTAGATGACATCATCCATGTTTCTCGCCCTGATGGCTCAGGTGATGTGACCAACGAACTGATCGAGTTCGGTCAAAACTACTCAAAGAAAAACCAACACATTGCTGGCTTTATTGTGTGTCAAAAAAGCCCAACCTGCGGCATGGAGCGCGTGAAGGTGTACCACCACCATGGTCGCGGCTCTGAATCGACAGGCATAGGCATGTTCACCCAACAAATTATGGACGGCAACCCGTTACTTCCCGTTGAAGAAAACGGCCGCCTTAACGATCCCATTTTGCGTGAAAACTTCATGACTCGAGTGTTCACTTACCAAAAATGGCTCGATCTTGTGGATGAAGGTGTGACCAAGCACAAACTGATTCAGTTCCACAGCGCCCACAAATATCTAGTCATGTGTCACCACGTTGAGGGTTACAAAAGCTTAGGCAAACTGCTAGCGGGTAATGATTTAGATATCGACGAACTAGCGGCTCAATACATCGAAGGCTTGATGACGGCGTTGTCTCATCACGCGAATCGAGGCAGTCACGCCAATACGCTGCATCATTTGCAGGGTTACTTTAAAAAACAACTGAGTAGCGCTCACAAGCAAGAGCTGACCAACCAGATCGCATCATTCAGAGAGGGCGTTGTTCCACTGCTAGTGCCACTGACACTGATCAATCACTACCTGATGGAATACCCGAACGAATACCTAGAATCACAGGTTTACCTAAACCCGCACCCTCAAGAACTTAAACTGAGATACGGATATTGAGCGACATACTATGGATACGACGAGACCTGCGGATTCACGATAACCCAGCGCTCGTCGCGGCAGTTGAAAACGGCGTAACGACCGCCGTTTTCATTTCAACGCCTCAAACGTGGCGGCAACACCACCTTGCGCCGATCAAAGCTGATTTCATCTATCGTCATCTAAAACAACTCGATTCCCAGCTCGCTGAATTCGGGATAACGTTGCTTCACCTGAAAGCTAGCGACTTTGACGACCAATCCAAACAGCTCATCGATTTGTGCCAGCAGCTTGATGCCAAGTGCGTCTACGCTAACTCTGAACCAGAGGTCGATGAACAAGCTCGCGATAAAAAGCTGATTTCAAGCGGCCTAAACCTGAAGATCAGCGATTGTGACGTTATGCTGCCACTCGGTAGCGTTCTCAACAAACAAGGCGAGATGTTCAAAGTCTTTACGCCCTTTAAGAACGCTTGGTTAAAAGAAGTTCAGGTGAAAGGCATCATCTGCAGTCCAGCTCCTGTCGAGTCAGCTGAACGTTCACAAACACAGCTTCCTGACGACTTACAAGCCTTAACCATCTCTGCTGACTATGATTTCGATTTTCCGCGTGTTGATTCGAGTCGCTGGCCATTAAGCCAAGATGTATTGGGCAATGTGATCCCCAATTTCTTAGGCAATAAAGTCAACGACTACGCACGTCTGAGAGATATCCCCTCAGTTAAAGGAACATCGGGGCTATCACCTTATTTAGCGATTGGCGCCGTGAGCCCACGTTGGTTAGCGATTCAATTGATTCAGCAGCAACCCGATCTGTTATTTGATACGCAATTACCGGCCTTTTGTTGGCTCAATGAATTGATTTGGCGAGATTTTTATAAGCATTTGATGTTCCACCACCCTAAACTGGTCAAAGGTGCTAACTTTCAGCAAAAATACAATGGTTTAGATTGGTATCACGATCATCCTAGCTTCAAAGCTTGGTGCGAAGGAAAAACAGGATATCCATTGGTTGATGCCGCAATGCGTCAACTGGTTGAAACGGGCTGGATGCACAACAGACTAAGAATGGTGGTGGCAAGCTTCCTAACCAAGCACCTGCTTATTGACTGGCGTTGGGGCGAGCGTTTCTTTATGTCGCACCTTATCGACGGAGACTTTAGTGCCAACAATGGTGGCTGGCAGTGGGCTTCAAGTACTGGCTGTGATGCTCAACCTTACTTCCGAATTTTCAATCCAATCACTCAGAGTGAAAAGTTTGATCCAAAAGGAATTTTTATTCGTAAGTACATACCAGAGCTGCAAAATATCCCAGATAAGCATGTACATTTCCCACATGACTTTATCGCTAAAAACGGAATAGACAGCGAATACTGGCAACCCATCGTTGAGCATAAAGAAGCACGATTGAGAGCCTTAGCCTTCTTCAAATAATTAGAGTGAATATTATGGATAACTCTCTATGGCTTGATAACTTTCTCAACATGTATCGAGAACTCGGAACCGACAATTTCGACGTGCTTAAGACGGTTTATCACCCTGATATTGAATTCCAAGATCCGCTGCATCATGTCAGCGGTATTTCGGCGCTTACGCACTACTTCGAGAACCTCTACACCCAAGTAACCAGCTGTTACTTTCATATCGAACACACTTTCGAAGCGAACGACGAAGCTTCCGTTTACTGGACGATGCAGTTTGCTCACAAGCAATTAAATGGGCAAAAGCCAATCGAAGTACAAGGGCACAGCCACCTTAAGATGCTCGACGGTCAAGTGGTCTACCACAGAGACTACCTCGACGTCGGCTCTATGTTGTACGAACACATTCCAGTACTGGGCTGCGCGATCAAATCCATCAAAAAGAGGGCGAGCCGATAATGCGTATTATGATTACAGGCGCGACCTCAGGTATCGGCCAATCCCTAGCTAAAGATTACGCTCAGCAAGGGCATCAGGTGATTGCTTGTGGCCGCAACTCAGACAAGCTGCAAGCCTTAGTTGACTCGCACGAGACAGACGTCGCGCATTCATCAATTTCACCGCTCTGTTTCGACTTGACTGATTACCACAACTTCCCAGAACTCGACCAAGACAAGCCGCTCGATCTGCTGATTTTAAATGCGGGTGATTGTGAGTACATCGACGACCCAGTGAATTTTGATGCCGAGCTTTTTGAGCGCGTCATCAACATAAACCTAATTTCAATTGGCTACGCCCTTAAAGCTTGGTTAAAAAACATCAAGCCCGGCGGCCGTTTGGTTTTAGTCAGCTCCAGCGCCAGCTTTTTACCTTTGCCAAGAGCCGAGGCTTATGGCGCTTCAAAGGCAGCCCTCACCTACTTAGGCAGAACACTTTCGGTTGATCTGGCAACGCACAACATTCATGTCTCAATTGTGCACCCTGGCTTTGTTGAAACGCCATTAACCGAGCGAAATACGTTCTCTATGCCTATGATTATTAGTAGTGAGGCCGCAACTCAGCGAATCGTAAATGGTATCGCTCAAGGAAAGAGTGAAATCGATTTCCCAAGACGATTCATCATGTTGATGAAGCTACTAAGAATGCTCCCAACTCCAGTTTGGCAAAAACTCGCTTCAAGGATGGTATAACAATGAAGAAAATCGCCATTATTGGTTCAGGTATCTCTGGACTCACTTGCGCGCATATATTAGATAAGCACCACGACGTAACAGTATTCGAAAAGAATGATTACGTTGGGGGGCACACCGCGACCGTTGATATTGAACATCAAGGCTCGGCGTTTTCGATAGATACAGGTTTCATCGTATTCAACGATCGAACCTACCCGAATTTCAATCAGCTTCTAGAACAACTCGATGTCGAAAGGCAACCGACTGAGATGAGCTTCAGCGTCCACAACACGACGACCAAGTTTGAATACAACGGCCACAGCATTAATTCGTTATTCGCGCAGAGGAGCAACATCTTCAAACCTCAGTTCTGGTCTTTAGTGTCTGACATTCTCAAGTTCAACAAGCTGTGTAAGGCTCAGTTTGAAAGCAATGAATTCACACCAGACGTTACCCTTGGCAGTTTCCTACGAGATAATCAATTTTCCGACTTTTTCAGCCAGCACTACATCTTACCGATGGGCGCGGCGATTTGGTCGACAAGCTTGGAAGAAATGGAAGAGTTTGAGCTCAAGTTCTTCATTCAGTTTTTCTACAACCATGGATTGCTCGATATCGCGAACCGTCCTCAGTGGTATGTGATACCAAAGGGATCGCGTTCTTATGTTGAAATCATCCTTTCACGCCTAAGTAAGACTGTTGCACTGAATACATCGATTAAACAAGTGACTCGCCAAGAAACAGGCGTCACGATTGAATTTGAAGATGGCAGAGCACAAGGTTTCGACGAAGTAATCTTTGCTTGCCACTCAGACCAAGCCTTACGCTTGCTTGGTGATGCAACAGAACAAGAGCAACAGGTACTGGGCGAGATCCCATACAGCCGCAATGAAGTGGTTCTGCACACCGATACTCGTTTGTTACCAGACAGAAAACTGGCTTGGGCAAGCTGGAACTACATGTTAGATGGCGACAGTAAACGACCTGCCTGTGTCACGTACAACATGAACATTCTGCAAGGCATCGAAAGCCAAGACACCTTCTGTGTCACCTTGAATCAAAGCGAAGCCATCGACCCAGAAAAAATTATTCGCAGCTTTGTTTATCATCACCCGGTACTTAATTCGAACACGGTCGAAGCTCAGCACAAGCGTGAGCAAATCTGTGGCAAAAACCAGACGCACTTTGCTGGCGCTTATTGGTATAACGGCTTCCATGAAGACGGTGTCCACAGTGCACTCGATGTGACCAAACGCTTCGGTTTAGATTTGAGTACGAGTTCCGCGCTATGAACAGTCAAACCCTGACACCCGAGATGGGGATCGCATCCGAAAAGAGTGAAGAGCTCAGCGGTATCTATTGGGGTAACGTCAGACATCGCCGCTTTGGCGACATCACTCATGAGTTCAGCTATCAGCTGTATATGATGGGGTTAGATCTTGATGAGCTGCCCCAAACCACAGCGCGCAGTGCGCTGTTCGGAACTCGTTGGTACAACCCGATTCGCTTTGTCGAATCGGATTATCTCGCTGAAAAAAAAGAAAATGTCACCACGGATGAACCAAAATCACTTAAGCAACGTATAGCTTCCAAAGTGCAACAACTTGGTGGGGTTTGGTCTGATTCAAACCGTGTGACGATGCTGGCTCAGTGCCGCTGTTTAGGCATCTACTTCAGCCCAATCAACTGCTTCTTCTGTTATGACGAAACTGGAGATTGTAAGTACATGTTGGCTGAGGTGAGTAACACGCCTTGGCGAGAAAGACACTACTATCTCATCGACATGCACCAAGAATTGAAGGTAAAAAAAGAGTTTCACGTTTCGCCGTTCATGGATTTGAACATGACTTATTTTTGGAAGATTAAGCCACCAGCGAAACGCACGTTAGTTCACATCGAAAGCCGCCGAGACGACAAGCTTTTCGATGCGACACTGGCTCTGACGAAGCAGTCAGTAACCAAGACAAACATTAGACGAACGGTATTCAAGATTCCGGCGATGACGATAAAAGTCGTGATGGGAATTTATTATCAGGCTCTCAAATTATTCCTGAAAAAAGTACCGTTTGTGGCGCATCCAGACTCAACGTCTTAAGCGCACATGAAAGAACTCAATTGAAGCTTGGGTTCGCTCCAATCAAGGAGCAGAACTCAGCTTAGTTGGCACAAAATATTAGAATGAGTTATCAGCGAGGTTTACATGGAACAGCTTGCCAAACAAAACAACAATATTGAACAACAAGCTAAAGCCGTTGCTGTTTCAAGCAACTGTAAATATCGAGCTTTAATCTTCAAGGTGTTAGAAAGCCTGCAATTCGCGACGCTCGAGATCATTGAGCGCGACGAGCATTCGGTGTTCGGTGATCGAGAAGCAGACTTGAAAGGTCGAATCGTGATTCATGATGCGACCTTTTTTAGAGATGTGGTCATCAACGGCAGTATCGGCGCATCTGAAGCGTACATCGATGGTAAATGGACCAGCCCAAATCTAACGCGTGTGATTCAAATCATGGCTCGTAACCAAGCCCAATTGGATGAGCTTGATGACAAGACACAATGGATTTCTCGCATCAAAAACCTATTGCTGCGTCGTAAGAATGCCAACACCGAGCAAGGCTCTAAGCGAAATATTCTCGCCCACTACGATATTGGCAACGAGCTGTATGAGCGCTTCTTAGATAGCTCGATGCAGTACTCTTCCGCAATCTACAGCGAAGACGCAGAAACCTTGTCGAAGGCTCAACAAAACAAAATGAAAACCATCTGTGAGCGACTAGAACTGTCTGAGAAAGATAGCGTGGTCGAGATAGGCACAGGGTGGGGCGGCTTAGCCATCTTCATGGCGCAACACTACGGTTGCCACGTCACCACTACCACGATCTCAGATGCCCAACATGCACTTGCTGAACAGAGAGTAAAAGCGCTTGGTTTAACCGACAAAATCACCCTGCTCAAAGAGGATTATCGCAATCTCACTGGTGAGTATGACAAGTTGGTTTCGATCGAGATGATAGAGGCGGTCGGACATGAGTATCTACAAACCTTCTTTGAAAAATGTTCCTCGCTACTTAAGCCCTCAGGCAAGATGCTGATTCAAGCAATTACTATTGCTGACAGCCGTTACGACAAATACCGCAAAGGTGTCGACTTTATTCAGAAGTACATCTTCCCCGGCGGTTGCCTACCTTCTGTTTCAGTGATGACCCAACACCTTGCGACCAGCACCGACCTTGTGGTTCAAGAAATTGATGACATTGGCCTGCACTACGCTCGAACGCTGAATGATTGGAACATCGCCTTTGAAAATAGTTGGGAAGAGCTAGAGTCTCTCGGCTATTCAGAAGAGTTTAAACGCTTATGGACCTTCTACTTCTGCTACTGTGAAGGCGCATTCAAAGAGCGCGTGATCAGCACTCACCATGTAGTCGCAAGAAAACCTCGTTACTTTGGAGAAAAAGATGAAGCGGTTTTGGATTATTAATCTCGTACTGTTTCAAGCGACCTGGGTTTGCAGTGCTTTCTTTACCGCGCAAGCCCCGTTCGTCACACCACTGATTGTAGTGGTTCACTTCCTTCTATCACCGACTCGCAGTAGCGATTTGAAGATACTCATTTTATTACCATTGGGGCTATTGCTTGATAGCCTCTTACTCCACTTCGGCGTGTTTGCCGTCGACTCTGAAATTGCGAATCAATCGTGGTTCCCGGTGTGGCTTGTCTGCCTGTGGATCATGTTCTTAATCAGTTTTAACCACAGCCTAAATTGGCTTTTAAAATGCTCGAAAGTGATCTTGTTTGTCATAGGGTTCGTAGCAGGTACTAGTAGTTATTGGGGAGGCATCAAAGCAGGTGCTCTTCTTACTACTTGGCCAGATGCATCGGTAGTTGCTGCCCTTGCAATAAGTTGGGGGATTTTGTTGCCCTTACTGGTGGCCGCCTACTCCAACTTAATACAACCTAAAATGGCAATAACGAGGTGACTTATGGCTTATCCACGCAACCCGACACAAACGTTCAAACCTGAGCGAGGTATTGTTCGCGCTCATCAGCAAGCAAAAAACACACTTCTAAGCTTTATTACTCTCCCGTTAATCTTTGCTGCGCTGTTATTTGCCGGACACGCTAGAGCCTCTGCTGTCGATGATCTGAACAAACGTGGTGAGGGTGAAATGAGTTACCTGTTTTGGACTCTCTACTCGGCAGAATTCTACGCGACTCCAACCAACTCCGAACGAGCTTTGAAGCTTGAGTATTACCGCTCTATCGATAGCAAAGACCTCGTAGACGCTACCGAAGATCAGTGGAACAAGCTTGGCTACTCTGACAGCAACATTCAACGTTGGTTGAAACCCTTGTACGCGATGTGGCCGAACGTGGAAGAAGGAAGCACACTCACGATTCGTGTCGCTGAAGATAACGTAAGTCGTTTTTATTTCGATGAACAACCGATCGGCACCATCCAAGACAAGCAATTTGGTGAAGCCTTTCTAGCGATTTGGTTGTCTGAAAACACCTCTGAACCCGGTCTTCGTAAACAACTTTTAGGTTTGAACAAATGAATCCAAAAACAACAATAATAAAATTTGCTCTAGCATTTTTTTCACTCACTTGGCTAGTGGGCTGTGGCTCTGCAAGTTTAGAAGACCATGTCGACACTACGCCAGAGCTCAAGCTTGAAACCTTTTTTAATGGCGAGCTAATGGCCTACGGCATGGTGCTAGACCGCTCTGGTAACTTACTGCGCCGCTTTGATGCCAAACTGATCGCGACTTGGGACGGTGACAACGGAAAAATAAAAGAGTGGTTCTCTTTTGCTGATGGCGAGCGCTCAACTCGCGTTTGGAATCTAATCAAAACGGGCGAAAACACCTATTCTGGGACTGCCAACGATGTCGTTGGAACCGCTTATGGTGAAACCCAAGGTTCTGCGCTGTATTGGAAATATGACTTAGAGATTGAAGTAGACGGCAGCACCTATGAAGTGGTGCTCGATGATTGGATGTTCTTAATGGACGATAAACGCTTGTTCAACAAGACTGAGATGTCTAAGTTTGGCTTTAAAGTCGGAGAGGTCATCTTATACATCGAGAAGATTTGATGTAACTGCTGTTTCTGATTCTTAGTTTTAAAACGATGACTACATCTACAGTACGTAACAAAACAGCCCACAACAAAAATTGTGGGCTGTTTTGTTTGATCCCTCGAATAGCATACCTGCATGCTCAAGCCATTGTGCTAAGATGCGCCACCAGCATACAAATGGACTAGACTGACACTAAGCAGTCCCCATTTGTTTCGCTAAGCGTAGATTCCCTACCATGAATAATTGAAAAGGCTTTAAAGCATGAGCAAGTTGACCTCAGCGGAGCGTAAAGCTCGCGACAATGAACGTTTCTCACAACGCGTAAACGACCGCAGAGAAAAAGGTGAAGACGTAGTTGCTTACGCACTGACCAACAAAAAAGCTGTAAAATTCCTGACTAAGTCAGAGAAAAAACGTTTCAACGAAACGAGAGCGACTCTGCAAGAAGAGAAGCGAGTGAAAGAACAAGAAGAGCTTAACCGAATCGAAGACGCGTTCACGATCAAACAGTTCGACGACGAATAATCACTTATGATTACTCAAAAGCGCTGGCTCTATGCCGGCGCTTTTACTTGTTAGTTCGTTGTTTTTTAACGCTGTTATTTCTTGCTAAACCCGTCGATTCTTAACGGCTTTCCCCCACTTTCTTAGCTCAGCCTTACCGCTCGACCGATCACCCAAGCTATCAACCTATCAACCTATCAACCAGGCTATCGATCAACTTTAGCCATAGATCTCAGAAAATCTTAGCCTAGCCCCTTACTATCTCGAATCAACTCTACAAATTGAAGACAGTATGATTTTAATTACCGGATCAAGCAGCGGTTTAGGCGCAGCGCTCGCGATACACTGCAACAGACGCTCAGCGCGTAGCCATTACAGGTCGCAATGCACAACGTTTAGCAGAAGTGGCGCAAGGCCTACCTGCGAATACCATTAGCCAAGCGTGTGATCTCTGTGACCCGCACTCAGTGAGCGAGTTATTGGATGCGTTACCTGAAATGCCGAAGCTGGTGATCCACAGCGCTGGCAGTGGGTACTTCGGTAAGATAGAACAGCAAGATCCAACCATCATCAGCGACATGCTGAAGAACAATATTGAGTCTTCGATCTTTTTGATTCGCGAGCTTGTACAGCGCTACAAAGATCAATCGGTCACCATCGCTGTGGTGATGTCGACGGCGGCACAAGGTGCTAAAGCTGAAGAGTCCACCTACTGCGCGGCAAAATGGGCCGTGAAAGGCTTTATCGAATCGGTAAGGTTAGAGCTAAAAGGTCACCCGATGAAAATCGTGGCGGTTTACCCTGGAGGAATGGCGACCGAGTTTTGGAATACAAGCGGTAAAGGCATGGATACCTCGAGCTTTATGACCGCGCAAGAAGCCGCTCAGATGCTACAACAGGCGTTGACCAGCACAGAGCATGGATTCGTGTCAGATATCACGATAAACCGCGGCTAGCAGGTAAACAGCTCGCTTAATCGGTAAATAGAGCGACACATTACCAAAGAAATGATTAGAGTAATTATTTGTGAGGGTGAGCATGAAAGTGTGCGACAATGCTCGGCGTAAATTCATATTCAAGGTTTATTATGAAACTTCTAGTTCGTAACCTATCGCGCTCTACCTCTGAGCAAGACATCCGTGTGCTATTTTCTGAGTTTGGCTCAGTAAAAGAGTGCAGCCTAGTTTTAGACCAAGAAACTGGCGACTCAAAAGGCTTCGCTTTTGTTGAAATGCCAGAGCAAGAAGAAGCTAAAGCGGCACTAAACAAGCTGAACTTGTCAAAGCTTGGCAAAAACACGATTCGTGTAAAAGTAGCGAACTCTTAATCGATTCAATGCTTCATCAGCCGCATGGCTTAGCTTAACAGCAGCACAGATGATAAAGCCCGTAACGATATGACGTTTTCCAGCGCAATATCGTTACGGGCTTTTTGCTGCTCGCAATTCTCTTTTCACACGATTTGAATACGCCTACAGACCTTCATGTTCATCAATAGCACGTCTTGCTTCGGCCATTGAACATCCAGATTCCATCACCAGCTGAGCCACAGTCATTGAAGGTGTAGCGGCCAACAGAGATGCCAAACACACCACGGGTTTAGGCAGCACTTTGTCGATTGCAATTGCTATCCAACCGTCTTTTTCATGGGTTAACATCGTTTTAAATTCAACGAGTTGATACTCTTGAGCGACCAACAGCCAATTACGCGAACGACGAACTCGTTTCAACTGACATCCACATTCCGCAGCATTCACCATCACTTGGCTTTTATCACTCACACGATGTACAAAACTATTCAATGGGACGCTAAACATAACTCTCTGCTAATCAATCTATTCCTACCATTCAAGAGCTCTCTACCTATCTCTCAAAACTTTCTAACTGTCACTCAATTAAAACCGTACGTAGGATTACACAGACACAAAAAAACCGCCAGTGATGCACTAAGCAACCTCGCGGTTTTTGGATGTTAACGTGTGTGGTTTACGCTTTAGTTTCTACCACAATGTCCGTTTTTACCGAGTTCGCGATAAAGCAGTTTTTGTGCGCCAAGTGGTGCAGTTTGTCGAGCTGCTTGGCGGTGGGCTTTTTGGTACCTAAAAACACAATTTTAGGGCGCAGAGTCACCTTAGTGACCGATGAGCGGCCAGATTCATCTTCTTCCAGCACACCAATCGCATCATCGACATAGAAGTCGATCACGTACTTCTGCTTTGCGGCAATGCCCAAAAACGTCAGCATATGGCAGCTAGAAAGTGCCGCGATAAACGCTTCTTCTGGATCAACATTCGCTTCCACCGAAAACGGCAGTGGCACAACATGTGGAGAGGACGAAGCAGGCACAGTGACACCACCATCGAACTCCCACGTATGACCTCGACTGTATTGATTGTCGCTAAAGACTTCATCTTCTGCTTTTTTCCAGCGAATGATCGCTCCGTATTCAGACATAATTTCTTCCCTTTTTAAAGCTCAATAAATTAACGATCAGCTGGATGATTGACACCATCGTTGGTCACCACATCACCAATATCAAAAGGATTCACCCCTTCCAAACAGCCGATGTTAAAACCGTATTCGTTTGGGCTAGAACGGCGCTGATGATGGGTATAGATACCGCAGTTTGAGCAGAAGTAATGCTTCGCGGTATTGGTATTGAATTGGTAAAGCTTGAGATGCTCTGCACCTTTAAGGATCTTGATGCCATCCAGCGCAACAGAGCCCACAATCGCTCCCCTGCGACGACAGATCGAGCAATCACAGCGGCGTGGTTTTTCTATCCCGTTAGGTAAACTGAGCTCTAGTTCAACCGCACCGCAATGGCAGGTTGCCTTGTGAAAAGGTTGGATAACCGTATCTCCGACGACTTTCATTTTTCTCTCCAATCACATCCTTATGTTGGTCGTATCATAACCAGTTCAATGTTCTCTGTCCGTACCCGGGTGTTGAGTTCGAGAGATCTATCATGCGCTGCTTCTCGGCTAATCTAACTAGACTTTTCAACCAAATCGCCAAACCGCTCAAACAAGAAATCAAGAAACAACCGGATACGCTTGGGCTGATATTTCTTGCTGATGTACACCACATTCAAATCGGCACTCGACACCGACATCGCGGTGTTGAAGTTCTTCATGTAGCCATTAAGTAGCGTCACAAGGCGTTGGTTATTGATGTCATCTTGCACATCGAGTACCGACTTCAACGCAATCCCTTCTCCTTGCAATGCCCAGTATCGAATCACTTCACCATCGTCTGAAAAGCGCTTCGGCACAACCGTCACAGCCTTCTTCATATCATGATCTTGAAAGTGCCATGTCTTGAGCTCTTCATTGCTACGCAGCATAGCCAAACAGTCATGTTCAACCAAATCTTGTGGCTTGATCGGCGTGCCGTGTTTGGCGAGATATTCTGGTGAAGCACACAGCACACGTCGGCTTGGTGACAAGCGTCTGGATATCAAACTGCTGTCGACCAGTTCACCATAACGGACCACGATATCCATGCCAGATTCAGCAATATTCGAGAGGTTATCGTTTAAATACAGGTAAGGGATCACGTCCGGATACTGCTGGCAAAACTCCGAAAGTATAGGAAGAATGTACTGCTTTCCGATGTCTTTAGGCGCGGCGATTTTTAGCGAGCCTTTGACTTCTTTTACGCCATTTTGAATCAGGTTTTCGGCCTCACTGACGTTGTCTAAAATCTCCAAACATGCCTTGTGATACAGCTCCCCTGAGTCGGTCAAAGACACATGACGCGTGCTTCGATTCAACAACTTCACACCATATCGTTCTTCAAGCGCCTGCAGCCTTGCTGTCATGGTCGCAGGAGAAAGCCCTAACTCTCGCCCCGCCGCCGCTAACCCGTGATGCTTAACAATACTGACGAACATCGCCATATCTGAAAACTTATCCATACGATTCTCGCTTCCACCTCTTTGTCTTACTTCTCGATCTTAATGCTCGATTTGAATACTCAGTCACACTATTCAGGTTAACCGAATAATGAATTTATATTTTAACCAATTATCAAATTTAGTCGAATAAATATAATGGCAAACATCAACAGAACAACGCAGGAATTCAGAGCATGACTAACGAATCGACTAAACAAGAGAAACACACTTTCGTCATCATTGGTGGCACATCAGGTATCGGCAAAGCACTAGCGATGCAACTAAGAAACGAGAACAACACGGTACATATTGCTAGCCGACACACAGGCGTTGATATCACCGATGAAAAGTCGATTTGTGAATACTTCGAATCGATTGGCGTGTTTGACCACTTAGTCGTAACCGCTGGCTCATCCGCTCCCGCAGGAAAAGTAACAGACGTAGCAACCGCAGACGCCAAGACAGCTTTTGACACTAAGTTTTGGGGCAGCTTAAACGTAGCCAAACATGCCGCACGCTACATGACGCCAAACGGCTCTATCACCTTCACAACTGGCATGTTGTCACGCAAGGTTGTGGCAGGCACTTACGTAAAAACCGCCATCAACGCCGCACTAGAAAGCGTAACCAAAATACTGGCGAAAGAGCTATCACCCATTCGAGTCAATGCCGTTAGCCCGGGTTTAACCATGACGGAAGCCTACAAAAACATGGACGATTCCGCTCGTACAAGCATGTACGACAACGCCAAAAATAACCTACCCGCAGGCAAGGTTGGCGAGCCTTCAGAGATAGCCATGGGTTACCTGTTCGCAATTAATAACCCATACGTCACTGGGTCAATCATCGATATCGATGGCGGCGCTCTACTCGGCTAACACTCCGCAAAGAAGCAAAGACATAAAGAACAATCGTTAGGGCGTGTATCTCACGTCCTAACAAACAAGAATTAACACAGGTACTTCACTATGAAATCAGAAGCGATCCATAAAGAAAAGATCCCATTCCAAGTTTGGATACTGACACTCGCAGCTTTTGCCATCGGCACCGCTGAGTTTGTTATCGCAGGCATCCTTCCACAAATTGCCACATCCCTTTCGATCACCGAAGGTCAAGCCGGCTACCTAATTAGTGCTTACGCATTGGCTATCGTTATTGGTGGCCCGATCTTAACCATCTACCTCGCACGTTTTAACAAGAAGATGGTACTGATTGGCTTAATGGCTTTGTTCATCATCGGCAATATCTTGTCAGCCTTAGCTCCTAGCTACCCACTTCTACTTGCAAGCCGCGTTATCGCAGGTTTAGTGCAAGGTCCTTTCTATGGCATAGGTGCAGTTGTCGCGACCAATTTAGTGTCTGAGAAAATGGCAGGTCGTGCTGTTGGTCAGATGTTCGCTGGCTTAACGCTCGCTAACGTTCTTGGGGTTCCCGCAGGAACTTGGGTGAGCTTGCAATTCGGTTGGCACACTACTTTCTTTACCGTGGCAGCACTTGGCACTATCGCGATGCTTGCCATTCTGACTTCGATTAAATCGACCGGTCATAGTGAAGCGAAAGACATCAAAACTCAGCTTCTAGCGTTCAAAAACCCAATGCTGCTGATCAGCTTGGCAATCACTGCTTTTGCTTGGTCTGGCTTCATGACGCTATACGGATACCTTGCGCCAATCGCTATGCACATCACCGGCTACGGTCAAGAGTCTGTTACTTGGATCTTAGTGATTGTGGGTGTCGGCTTAATCATCGGTAACACCTTGGGCGGACGCTCTTCAGATAAAAACCTAGGCAAAGCTTCAATGTTTTGGGCCGTTGCAATGATCGTGTCATTGGTTGTAGTTGGCCTTGTGGTAGACAACAAAATCCTCTTCGTTGCAGCTGCATTTGTCTTTGGTATTGCATCATTTGCGAACGTCCCTGCCATGCAACTTCGAGTAATGAACCACGGTGGCGAAGGCCAAGAGCTAGCAGCAACTGCGAATATCTCAGCGTTTAACTTAGCCAATGCCTTTGGTGGATTCCTTGGCGGCATGGTACTCGACAGCCAACTAGGCGCAGGCATGATTCCATTCGCAGCCGTTGTTGTCCCAGTGATTGGTTTGCTGCTTATCGCCAAAGCCAACCGAGCGGGCAAGCCACAAAGCAACTCTATTTTCAGCCCAGAAGAAAGCAAATAACGCGACTTCTCGCCCCAATACAAAACGAAAGATCACAGCATTAAAACAAGGTAGAAACCATGAACAAATTATTTGAAAAATCAGAACTGAAAGGCCTAGAACTGCAAAATCGCGTGGTTATGGCACCCATGACACGCGCTCGCACTAGCCAACCTGGAAACGTGCCCAACGACATGATGGCGACTTATTACCAACAACGAGCAAGTGCAGGACTTATCATCACTGAAGCCACACAAATTTCAGATGACTCTCAAGGTTACTCATTCACACCCGGCGTTTATACCGATGCGCAAATCGAAGGTTGGAAATCAGTCACCACAGCAGCAAAAGAGCAAGGTGCCGCGATCTTCTGCCAACTATGGCACGTAGGCCGAGTATCACACCCTACCTTTCAAAAAGGCGAGTTGCCGATTGCACCTTCTGCACTGGCACCCATAGAAACGCAGGTTTGGATCTCTGATGAAAATGGTAACGGCAACATGGTGGATTGCATCCAACCAAGAGAGATGACCCAAGCAGACATCGATCGTGTTGTTCAAGATTTTGCTAACTCAGCGAAAAAAGCTGTCGAGGCAGGGTTCAACGGAGTGGAAATCCACGGTGGTAATGGCTACCTCATCGATCAATTCCTAAGAACCAATTCAAATAAGCGCACCGACAACTATGGTGGCAGTCGTGAGAACCGACTTCGCTTTCTAATTGAAGTCGTGGATGCGGTAATTGAAGCGATTGGTGCTGACAAAGTGGGCGTACGTTTAGCCCCATTCATCACCTTCAAAGACATGAACTGCCCAGACATCGTGCCAACGATTTTAGAAGCGTCAAAGGAACTGCAGGCTCGTAATATCGCTTATCTACACCTATCAGAAGCCGATTGGGATGACGCGCCTGTGATACCTGAAAGCTTCCGTGTCGAACTAAGAGAGTTGTTCTCTAACACCATCATCGTTGCTGGCAGCTACACACCAGAACGCGCCGAAGAAGTGTTAAGCAAAGGCTACGCCGACCTTGTCGCATTTGGTCGCCCATTCGTTGCGAATCCAGATCTCGTTTCACGCCTACAAAACGGCAGTGAACTATCCGATCTTGATGGCGCCACTCTGTTCGGCGGCAACGAAAAAGGCTACATCGATTATCCAGCGTTGTAGTGAATTTGGAGGAGATGATTGTTTCTAACCACTAGAAACATTTCCGACAGGCAAAAGAAAGGCTCGCGTGACTAGTGCGAGCCTTATGCAGTTTAGGGGGTAAACCACAATCTAGTTTAATCTTAAGATTAATTATTTAACTTATGAGCCATTATGCACTTGTGCGCATTGATATTCTATTTTTAAATGATTCACTGCAATTAATCAATCGATAAAAGTTAGCGTTTGGTCAATTTAAACCACATAAATAACAGTGATTTAGTGAACGACGTCTAGAAAATCATCATAAAATCCATAGAAATCATATTTATAGACTTCTCATTTGCCAATACCCTTCACCATTAGTCGCGAGTTGGCTGTGTAAATAATCAAGCGTATCCGCGACCGTTCCCGCAATGCCTTGGGGAGGATTGAACAACAGTAAACCACTGCCGATCAGGCGATCATCCCCCTTAGGATCACGAAGGCGAAGTTCCGACTTAATCGGGCTTGGCAGCAAACCATCTTTCACTGCAGTTATACAGTGGTTCAAAATCAGTGAGCTCTTGTCATCCGTGTAGAGCGGGTACCAAATTAGTGCAGATACCTTCTCAGATTGCTGATACGCCTTAACCAAGGCATCAATCACCGCGAGATATTCAGAATCGGTTTCATAGGGCGGGTCGATAACAATCAGGTGATGGTTGTCGTGTTTTGCTATGTCGTCAGGCAGTGCTTTCAAGCCATCGCCAGCGGTAATGGTGAGCTTACTTGAAACATCAAGATCGCGTTGCAGCTTCTCAATGTTGGTTTGTAATAAGTCGGCTTCATCTTGCTGAATGTCTGAAAAATAGAAGCTATCTTGGCTGCGGCCTTGTTGGTAGGTGATGGCTGCAGAACCCGGATAGAGAGAGATAAGTTGGTTCGGATTGTAGTATTCCAGCACCGACATAAAAGAAGCGAATGCCGGAGGAAGATAAGCCTTGTTTCGCCACAAGTACCCAACCCCTTCAGCAAACTCACCAGCATGATTACTTGGTGCAGTGTTGAGGTCATAACACCCTGTACCAGAGTGCGTGTCGATAACATTGAGGCGTGAATGTTGCTGCATTAATGACCGAACAAGTGCACTCAATACTGGATGCTTTAGCGCATCACCATGGTCGCCTACATGACATTGATGTCGATATTCCATTCCCTTGCCTCATTTCTACGAACGTCATCTAAACATACTTCATATCATGAGGGCTTGCCTGCTCAATCCATCGTTTTTTGAAATAGGCTCTCTTTTCTGTAACTGTTTGACTCTTATAAAAAATAAAGCCCCTCGTTTTACTATAAACGAAGGGCTTTGTTGACGTTACTGACTAAGTTGTACTGTTAACCAATAGATAACCTAAGGGTACTCACCCTCAACTTCTACCGGCGCTTTCACTTGGTAGTGACAAGGCTGTAGACCAAGTAACTTAGGCAGTGTGATACCTACTGAAACTGAAGACCACGTACCGCTGACAATACCTACAACCAGTGCAATCGCGAAACCTTGCAGCGCAGCGCCACCAAGTAGCCAAAGCGCAGATACGGTGATTAGGGTTGTACCTGAGGTCACCATGGTGCGTGAGAAGGTCGCTTTAACCGATTCGTTAAGCAGGTTATCAGTGTCACCATTTGGATTACCACGCAGCATTTCACGAACACGGTCGGCAATGATGATCGAGTCATTCAATGAATAACCTAAAATCGCCAACACAGCCGCTAACACAGTCAGGTTGAACTCGAACTGAGTAAAAGCGAACAGACCCAAGATAAGCGTCACGTCATAGATGATTGCGGCTAGGGCGCCGAGTGCTAAACGCCATTCAAAACGTACACTCAGGTACAGCATGATCATTAGGAAACACACCAATACCGCTAAGCCACCTTGGTCAACCATGTCTTGACCGACTTGAGGGCCAACCACGCTGCTGTTAAGCACTTTTACTTGGTCGCTGACAGAAGACAAAGCATCCACTAAGTTTGGCTGTGGAGCATCTGTCAGTTGGCTATAACGGATTGTCCAGCGATCCTGTTCTGCCATACCAACCACTTGCACGTCTTGTTGGAAAGCTGCATCAAGTTTTGTTTTTAACGCATCTTTGGTGACTTGATCAGAGAGCTGAACCTCGGCAACCACACCACCTGTGAAGTCCAAGCCCCAGTTAAAACCTTTCACCGCCACCAGCATCACAGAGCTCATGAACAGCACAATAGATATCGCAGACATCACCTTACGAAGGCGAGTCATATTCTTATCCGAAATATAGCTATTTGAAAAATAGCGGTCTGAAATAGTCATTTTTGAAGTACTCATGCTTAAATCCTTACATCGTGGCGTTGGTCACGCCCCCAAACCAAATTGATGATCGCTCGTGAAGCAAAAATGCCCGTGAACATACTGGTTAGAAGACCTAAGCCTAGAGTCAGAGCGAAGCCCTGAATCGGTCCATTACCAATGGTGTATAGAGCCACAGCAACGATCATGGTGGTGACGTTAGCATCGAAAATTGACGAGAATGCGCTATCGAAACCACGATCGATAGAGCTAGCAAAGCTGCGCCCTTCTTTCATCTTGTCTCGAATACGCTCGAAGATAAGCACGTTAGTGTCTACCGCCATACCGACGGTCAGTACCAAGCCCGCAATACCCGGCAGAGTTAACACCGCACCCGGTAGCAAGGCAATCAAACCAAACAACGTGGTCATGTTAACCACCAATGCACAGTTCGCGACCCAACCAAGGCGGCGGTACCATAGCGCCATAAACGTGAGAGTCAGACCAAGGCCAAGAGCCAAAGCAGCAAAGCCATTCGTTACGTTTTCAGCACCCAGAGATGGGCCAATAGTACGCTCTTCAATGATGGTAACAGGCGCTGTTAATGAACCGGCACGTAGCAATAGAGCAAGCTCTTGTGCTTCTGCCATGCTGCCTACACCAGTGATTCTGAAGCGGCTACCCAGTTGAGATTGGATGTTCGCCACACTGATTACTTCGCTGGTTTTTTCGCTGTTACCGGCTCTGTCACGGCTGTATTCGCTGTAAACGGTCGCCATTGGCTTGCCGATGTTATGGCGAGAAAACTCAGACATTTTCTTACCACCAGAAGAATCAAGCGTGATGTTTACTTCTGCACTGCCCATTTCACCAATGCCACTGCGTGCATCGATAATGTATTCACCGCTCAGCACTGCTTTGCGAGCAACCACTACGCGATTACCATCTGAATCTTTCAGAGTTTGAGTATTGCGCGTTGCGTTGTCGTATACAGAGTAGAACGCTAATGAAGCCGTAGCACCAATCACGTCTTTCGCAGCTGCAGGGTCTTGTACACCCGGTAATTCGATACGGATACGGCTTTCACCTTGGCGTTGAATCGATGCCTCAGTGATGCCTAGCTCTTCAATACGGCTGCGCATGATCTGCAGGTTTTGTTGAACCGTTAGATTACGTAGCGTTCTTTGCTCTTCTTCAGACTGAGTTAACGTTAGCGATTTATCTGAACGGTCACGTTGCCATTGTGGGAACTCTTCGCGAATCAGTTTCTGTGCTTTCTCGAAATCGGCATCAGTACGGAAGTTAAACTCAACTTGGTTGTTCACCACTTTACCGCGTGCATAACGCACTTGGCTGGTGATTTCATCGACTACAGATTGCGCTTGTGCGTGGTAAACCGGTTCCATGTCTACTTCTAACAGGAACTGCACACCACCACGTAAATCAAGGCCTAGCTGAATCGGTGCGAAGCCCATGTCAGTCAGCCATTTCGGAGCTGCTGGCTCCATCGCTAGCGCAACCGTCGCGTTGTCCAATAGGCGCTCATTCAGCACCTCTTTAGCCTTCGCTTGTTGTTCTGCGTCTTCCAAGATTACGACTAAACGTTGGTCTTTTTGAAATGCCGATTTGGCTTGAATGCCTTCGCTCGCAAGGTATTGGGTAATTTGGCTAGCATCGATGGTCTGTTCAGAACGGTTGTTAATTTGAACCGACGCATTCTCGCCATACCAAGAAGGTAAAGCACTCAGAACCATGATGATAATGGTGGCGATAAGCACCGCGTATTTCCACTTTGAGTAGTGGTTAATTTGTTTTCTTTGAATGCGTTTTTTCACAGTCAAGATCTCTTCTTTCTACCAATCACCGTAAATACGTGCTCAAAAATAGCACCAGAAAAAAGCAGTGATCGAGCATTTTAACCAGCTAGGGTGACCAGTTATTTACTACGATTGGTATGTCTAATATTTTGCGAACACGAGCGATGGCTAATCACGACCAGAACAAGCTGATTGAAAGATAGTGATGCTAAAGCTGATGTCGCTATGTTTGTCTTGGTTAACTGGCGAGTTCAATGGGCACTAGGCGACCATCGATACGACCAATTTAGGGTCAAACGATTAGCTAAGAAGTTCTCGGAAATGCGAGTATTGGATGTTGCCCTCTTTCCACCCCGAAAGCCGGGAAGACGGAGAACTCACAATACTGGTCCAGTGCAGCTTGGAATCCAACAACGGCGTGTTGAAGAGCAGGGAAGCCAGTATTGAGGGGGGAGAGAAGTCAATCAGTAGATGATAAGCAGGCTCAAGATCGGCCACGCTTTCTTGCTCGTTACTGAGCATACGTCTGAAGTTTGCTGCTTGAAGGCTTGATTCGGTGTCGTGATAGTTAGAACTGTCACCAGAAGGCACGGTGCCAAACTGAGCCTTATCGCACTCTAAGTAGCTCGACGGATTATCCGTATCAGCTTGTTTACAAAGATCATTCTGTGAAGATTGCTCTTGAGCCGAGTATATTTGAAATGGCTTAGAAGGAAACGAATAGCCGTTAGAATTCACTAAGCCAAAGCTCAGTAAAAACAACATTAAGACTAATCGGGTACCCAGTTTAAGCAATCTAATATCCAAACAACATTCTCGTAGATCGTCAATCTACAATACAAATGAAACGCTGTCTTGATTTAAAACATTTTTTTAGAAAATGATACGATGCAACCGATTAAGCGATCTCAAAATTTAGATTTACATAGATCTAAAACGGCTTAACAACAGGTGAGGCATAGACGTTATGAATGGTGGGAAAACAAGAAAGCCAAGCGGTGCTCGCTTGGCTTTGAGTTGTCTCTTTCTGTTGGTTTCAAGCTTTAGGCTTTAGGCTTTAGGCTTTAGGACGCATGATGTTCTTAACCTTACGGCTATTTTCACCAAAGATGCGTTGGACAAGTTGATTCATGTCTTCCGCAGTGATCGACCTTGCCACTCGCTCAACTTGAGACAAAGCTTCGATATCGTAACCATGAAGTAAATAACGAGACAGGTACCATGCTTGGTCAATAGAGCTCGTCTCGAGAGGCGTGAAGTCCGCTTCAAACTGTTTCACGACTGCGTGCATTTCCTTTTCAGAGACGCCTTGTAAAAGGTCTGCAATCACTTTATCGATCGCCACTTCGACTTGGTCAACGTTCTCCGGCGCTACCATCGCCCCGATAACCCACTCACCACTCAGCTCACTATCTGCGGATGCTGAATACGCATATGGCGAGTAATCTAAGCTCAACTCTTCACGAATATAGGTATCTAAACGAGTCGCCAGCAAGCGCTGCAGCAAGTCTTCCATGAAAACATCTTTTGCCGACATTTTAACTTCAACGCTAGGCTCAGAGATAACTCGTAGGATGTACTCTGCACTATTCACATTGTTGATCGCTAAATCAATGCGTGATTCAGATGGCTGCTTGTAAGCCACCTTAAATTCAGGAACCTCAGCTTTTTCTAATGGAATCGAAGCCAAGTATTGCTCAACCAAAGGCTTTAATTCACTTGGGTCGATGTCACCCACGATCACCAATTGGTTATGCCTCATTTGACCAAACAATTGCTGATGAAGATTAGCGACGTCTTCCACAGAAACCGCTTCAACACGTTCTTTATCAACAAAGAGGTGGCCACTGTCTTGACGATAGATATTCTGGTTTCTTGCGCGCTCAAACTGACCGACAGGGCTGCTCAAGAAAGATTCTTGACCTTGTACAAACTCCTGTTTCACTGCCTCTAACTGCTCGGGAACAATTTTAGGCGCAGTTATGAAGGTATAAAGCGCAGCAAACGTATCTTTAAGTCCGTCTTTATTGATATTAAATTCAATACCATGACGAGTATTACCAATGAAAGAATCGGCGCTAATATTTTCACGATCAAAGTACGCTAAAAGCTCAGAGCCCGTAAACTCACCGACACCACTTCGAGCGAAGGTAGGTAACGCAACCTCAACAGCTGGGTACAAGCTCGGATCCAAAGCGGCTTTTCCGCCGAGGCTCATGTACATCACCCCAACATCATCACCTGCCTCATAATCACGCAGGTACCACATGTCGATGCCATTGCTTAACGTCCACTTTTGGATGTATGGGTCAATAGACATTTGTTCAGCAAGTACAACCTCGCCTTGCGAGCTAGGTACAGCAAAAGCGCTGGCTGTTCCAATCGCAAGCGGCGCAACTCCCGCCTCGCTATACGTGGCTTTTAAACTATCGAGAGAGTTGATGATCGCGGTTCTGTCTTCGGAGTCATCCATCCCAATAACAATAAAGTAATCATCAGAAAGTAGATTCTTGATGTTGTCGTTAATCACTTCAAGGCTCAAGTTAGCGATGAAAGCTTCCAAGCTTGCTTGATAATCTTTCTGTGATTGGACGATTCGATCTGTGACTAACGCACTCACTTTGTAATTCGCGTGTTCAACACTGTCCATTTTATCCCAGTTATGCTCGATGTTATCCAGCAAGTCTTGGTAGTAGTACAGTTCGCCAGCAATATCCGTTTCCGAAACACCAAAATCACGCAATGATGCCAATGTAGAAAGCAGATCTTGTTGGATAACTTCACGGTCTCCAGCCGGAAACCCAACACTTATTGACGAATAGTAAAAAGCGCCCATTCGATAACTATCAGATGCAATCCATTGAGTCGGGAACGCGGCATCATTGAACACCGCTTCTAATCGTCGTTGAATCAATTGCTGAGCGGTTTCATCTAACCTGCGTTGATTCTGCTGAGCATGATTTTCAACTATATTTGAACCGCGGTTAAACGTCAGAGTGATGCTTGGCGCTTCTCTTCCTGCGTACTCAACATAATCATCTTCATTGAATGAGGTCGTTTTCTGTTTCTCTGGTCTCGGCGTATCGCCACGCTCCCAGCTAGAAAACTTTTCTTCAATAAGTGGAATCACAGTTTTGATGTCCACATCACCAGAAACGACCAGCTCAACTATTTGAGGTTGATACCAAGTCTGATAAAAGTTGGTGATGCCTTGAGGAGTAGCATTCACGATCGACGATTTAGTCCCTAATGCATCTTGCGATTCGTACGGGCCGCCTTCAACGAAGTAATCATAATATATATCTCCGAATGACTTATCATCGAGGCGAGCCATACGGAACTCACCAAGAACCACGCCTTTTTCTTTTTCGACTTCTGAACTTGATAGATCCAGGCCATCACCAATGTCACGCATCCACGTCAAAGCAGACTGCAATTGGATGTTATCTGGCAAATCTAACTGGTAGACCGTCTCTTCATAAGAAGTGTAGGCATTAATATCAGCACCAAAGCTAGCGCCTGCGTCTTCGAATAGACGAATCACATCATTTTGAGAGAAATTCTTACTGCCATTGAATGCCATGTGTTCCAAAAAGTGCGCGTAGCCTTCTTGTTGAGAAGTCTCTTGAATCGAACCGGCGTGCACGACTAAACGAACAGATACGGATTCTTCATGATCTGGATAAACATGATAAGTAAGGCCATTTTCTAGTTGGCCTGAAGTCCATGCCGGATCCGGCTGGATTGGCGTTTCGGTAGTTTTTGATGTTGAGCTACAGCCAACTAAGGTGAGGCATAGAGCCGTCGCTAAATAATATGTTTTCATAACAACCTCTTAATGTTATTCATCGACAATATACAGATTGAGCTAACGATTATTATTTAATATTGAACCTGATGAGTATCTTTGTGATCTAGATCTTTATTTTATAAATCATAAATCGTTATGTAAGATCGCTGTGCTCATTTAAAGTGGTGTTTTGATAAGAGCCTAATACATCGATTTTAGACTCGCTTGTCAGTGCAATAAAAAAAAGCCAAATGCTTGAACATTTGGCTTGTAAGTGAATCCACATATAAAAAGTAGAAGCGGCTTTCAAGAAAACCACTCACCTAACTAGACCTAACCTTGTGGGCTTAACAAATTCTTCAGCTGATAGCTGTTATCACCAAAAATTTCTTTCGCATACTCTGTCATGTCTTGACTAGAAATTGAGTCTGCCGTCCCCTGCAGGTCGAACAACACCTCAAAACCATAGTCATGAATCAAATAACGAGAAATAAACCAAGCTTGTTCGGTAGGCTTATATTTAAGTGGAGTAAGGTCCGCTACAAGCTGCTTAGCGGCCGTCCGAGTCTCATCTTCAGAAATCCCTTTTGCCGCTTCAGCAATGACCTTATCAATCGCCTGTTCAATTTTATCTGAGTTTTCTGGAGCCGTTAAAGAGCCGATTAACCAGTCATAACTCGGCTCACTGTCTTGTGCAACCGAGTACACATAAGGCGCATAATCCAAACCTAACTCTTCACGAACATAAGCCGTTAAACGGCTCGACAACACGCGCTGAAGCATATCGTCCATAAACACATCTTTTGCGGTTTGATCCCGAGCTTGCTGGGAAATCACACGCAATAAATACTGACTGCTGTCTTCATTATTGACGGATATATCCATTCGTTCTTTCGAATCAGGACTATAAGCCACCTGATAATCAGGAGACACAGCGGCTTCTAATGGCAACGATGCAACGTATTGACGCACAAGAGGCTTAATTTCAGCGGGGTTAATATCAGCAACAATAACCAATGTATTGTCTCTTAATTTTTGAAAGAGTTGATGCTGTACGTCTAGTATATCTTGCGACGTGACATCTTTAATATCGTCACTTTCAAGCATCATGTGACGGCTGCTTGTTTGATAGCTATTGCGATTAACCATCTGAATAAACTGACCAACTGGTGTTTCTAAATATGCTGTACGATCTTGAGCAAATTCAGACTTCACAGCCTCAAGCTGGGCACTGTCTATTTTAGGTTCGGTTACAATGGTATGGAGCGCAGCTAAACCCTCTGCAAGCGTCTTTTTCTTGGCGCTTATTTCTAAACCATGATGAGTAAAGTTGATAAAGGGGTAGATTTCAATGTCTTCGCGTCTCAAGTGAGCGGTGAACTCCGAACCACTAAATTTACCAACACCACTGCGAATCGAAGCTGGCAGAGCAATCTCTACAGCAGGAAACAGCGAAGGACTCAGCGCCGCTTTCCCCCCCTCACTTGCATAGTAAACCCCAACACTATTACCAGCCTCAGAGTTACGGAGATACAAAACTTCAATGCCGTTGCTTAGTGTCCATTGCTTCAAATTAGGATCGTCACTCACCTGAACTTGTTTTACAATTTCACCTTGAGACGCTGGTACACTAAACGCCGAGCTTGCAGTAACGAGCAATGGTCTGTTACCTGTCTTTTTATAGGCTTTTCTGACATCTTTTAGCTCGTTATTCATTGCCTGCAAGTCTTCTTTAGACGATAAACCTAATCCCAAAATATATGGACTAGAAAGTAAATCATCTAAATTATCATTTACGGCTTCTAGATCCGTACTCGAAAGAAACTCTTTCAAGCTCGACTTATAATCAAGCTGTGATTGAACCGTTTGGTTAATCACCAGCGCCGTCGACTTACCGTCAGCATGAGCTACTGCGTCCATTCTCTCCCAGTTAGCTTGAATGTCATCAAGGTTAGCTTGGTATTGCTGTATCACACTCGTGAATTCATATTCGCTCACACCATAATCACGCAATGAGGCGAGAGTAGAAATAAACTGCTGCTGGCTTTGCTCTCGACTATCGATAGGAAAGCCAACCGTAGTAATGGAATACCTTTGGTACTCTAAGAAATAGGGAGTCGAAGCAACCCATTGCACTGGCAATGCAGCGTCAACAAAATCTGAATTCAACCTTTGTTGGATGAGTTGTTGAGCAATATCATCTAGCCAAAGCTGATGTTGTTGCTCATGGCTCTGTGTCACTCTTTGCCCACGCTCAATCACTATCCCGATGCTCGGTGGCTCGCTCCCAGCTCCATACGCCACAAAATCTTGAGTATTGTAATCCGCTGACGTGTTCTTCACGGGAACCGGTGTTGTGCCTCTTTGCCAATCAGAGAAAGTTTCTTCAATCAAAGGGATCACTTCTGCCAGAGTGATATCACCAGAGACAATCACCTCGGCTAACTGAGGTTGATACCAGGTTTGGTAATAGTTATTTAACTCTTGAACATTCGCATTAGAAACGGATTCTTTATTGCCAATGGGATCGTTGGTTTGGTAATTCGTGCCTTCAACCATATGATCGTAGAATTTAAATGAGAGAGGCTTATTTTCAACTCGTGTGTGTCGAAATTCTCCTAATATCACCCCTTTCTCTTTTTCGATCTCAGCGCCGGACAGCAGTAAACCATCGCCAATATCTCTAAACCATGCCAACGCTTTATCTAGATTCTTGTTGTCGGGTAGATCTAACTTATAGAGGGTTTCTTGATAAGAGGTATAAGCATTTAAGTCAGCGCCAAAGCTAGCACCAGATTGCTCAAATAACTCTACTACATCATTCCCTGAAAAATTGTTGCTGCCATTAAACGCCATGTGCTCAACAAAATGGGCATAACCTTTTTGTTGATCGCTCTCTTGAAAAGAGCCGGCATGCACAAGTAAGCGTACCGATACTGGTTGTTCTCGGTCAGGGTAAACGTGGTAGGTTAAACCGTTATCTAATTCACCTGTGACCCAATATGGATCGGATTTCAATAACGTTTGTTGATGAGGAGTAGAACTGCAACCTAGCAATGTGGAGCTCAATACGACGACTAAATAGTATGCTTTCATAACGATCTCTTTGAAGGGCTTTGCTTCAATATATCCGATCGCCAAAGTGTAATAATTCGCCATTAAATCAAACGACTAAAATTTTAGAGTCACTCGATATAAATATGAAAGTGTTTAATTTATAAATTACATGAATCAATTATAAAGGTGATATGTCGCGCCTTTTGCTCGTACGCTACATACCCTTAAACAACGCTTGCGAGGCACGGCTGATCGGTAGCTTTTCCCCTGACACATACGCCGACATCTGACCTGAGAGCCCTTTCTTCACCTTATCAATGGCGGAAACTTTCACTACCACTGAACGGTGGATTTGCCAAAACTCATCAGGATTGAGTTGCGCTATCAACTCTTTTAGTGACACGCGAAGAATATACTCCTCTAGCGATCCCCCTTGACCCTTCTTAAATATAGACACGTACTTGTCTTCTGCTTTGAAGTAAGCGACATCATCGACGGCGATTAGGTGAATGTCTTCCCCTACACTGGCTTTGAGCCATGTGAGATACTTTTTCTCCGATAGATAAGGAGGCTGCGTTTGCTGTGACGTCGACTGGGATAGTTGTTGAAGCTGAGCCATTAACGCCGTGATATCGGGCTGTTCTGGCGTGGTACCTGTTTGTGTTTGATTGCTCGACAGACGCGCTTGCACTTTCTGACATGTGGCCAGTAAACGCTCTTCATTGATTGGCTTAAGCAGGTAGTCCATCGCATTGTGATCAAAAGCTTTGACCGCGTATTCGTCATAAGCCGTGATAAACACAATCAATGGCGGTGAATCTAACTTGTTGAGTTGTTTCGCCAGAGAGATACCATCCAGTTCCGGCATACGAATATCGAGAAAAGCCACGTCGGGCTTAAGCTGCTGAATACTCTCCATCGCCTCCAAACCGTTTTGTGCTTTACTGACGATTTCTAACTCCGGCCAAACCTCAGCAAGGCTCTTGTCTAAGTGGTGCCTTAACAGTGCTTCATCGTCTGCGATTATCGCCGTTACGCTCGGCTGTACTGTTGGGTTGTTCATGGTTAGTCCTTTAAATTCACACTGTAAATCGTCTATTTTGCGTCACTGTTCGGTGTTTTCTGATCTGTAATTCTAGGCGGCTGCCTCAGTCAACGGTAACAAGATCGTCGAGACTACCCCGCCTTCAGCGTGTTCAGTAATCGTTAGGCTCGCCTTATCACCATACAGGGTTTCGATTCTTTGACGAATATTGCTTAACCCAACACCGTGACCCGTATTCGCAGAAGGCGTTTTCAACCCAGCGCCATTATCAGCCACTTCAATTTTTAGCTGCTGTGCTTGTTGAGTAATACGAATATTCACTTGGCCACCAGCGGCTTTGGGCTCGATGCCGTGCGTGAGTGCATTCTCGACCAAAGGTTGAATCAAGAACGGTGGAATCACCTGCAAATCGCTAATCTCGTGTGTTTCAATCGAGAACGTTAAGCGCTCACCCAAGCGTATCTTTTGGATATTAAGATAAGCGTCTAACAAGTCGACCTCTTGTGCGATGGTCGATTGTTCAGTGCGGCTGTTTTTCAGAGTTACACGCAATAAGTCAGTCAGTTTTTCGAGCATCAACTTGGCTTTCGCGCTGTCACTCTCAATCAATACATTGATGGTCGCAAGCGTGTTGAACAGGAAGTGCGGCTCAATTTGGCTTTGCAGCTGTTTTAACTGGCTAAGTACAACGACCTTTTCTTGATCAGATTGGCGACGCTTCGCCACCTCTAATTCATTATCGGCACGTAGCTGCTGCTCTCTTGTGTAGAAATAGTAATAACAAACGGAACAAAAGATCACACCAAGCAGCATCACAGACTTAAGATCGGAAAGGTTAGAGCCGAAAAAGCCGTTCAACCAATAGTGTGCATTCAAGGTACCAAGGGTCATTGCAATCACCATTGATACCCCTACATCAAATGCCTTTGATTTCCTTTTGAATAGTTCAACCAACACAAACGAAGAGCCAACTGCGCTGTAGCCAAAGCCAAAACTGATTGCCAGGTTAACCGTTAATCCGCCGCCCCAAATCGTATGGGTTGTAATCGCAATAAGAACACAAAATAGCGTGGTGAACGCGAAACTCTTAATCCATGAAAATCGACTGTTTGAAGAAGTGTCCATTAAAATCGTCCTTTGATATTTAAGAGAATCATATGACTATCGGGTAAACTGGCGTAAGCAGAATCACTTTTACCACCTAGAAAGCGTGCAGCAAGTTCCAAATCCAACGATGAATTGCCATTATCTAAAGCCTGATAATTGAGCCACTGAGTCGCAATAAAACCGCCATCTTGAGGAGACAACATGACATCGAATGTTGGCGTGATATCTTCAAGCCAGCCATGTGTCGAATCCAGAGACCAATGAAACATGATGTTGTGTTGAACCAAATTGGCGTGCTGATAGCCTTGAGCATAAGAACCTACCAACGAAGATGTCATCGGATTAACCGACAAAGACTCTGCACTTTCTATCGCGCTTTGCCACTCAGAATGACTCCAAGCACGGCTATCAAACCAGTATTCCAGCACCACATTATGGCCCGTGTCATTGGCCCATGTTAATCCTGCTAACGCTTGATAAGCCTCGCCCTGCTCTTCAAGATAAACCGGTTTAAGCATTGAATCCGGCTGACTGTAGCCAAGGCTTTGTCGCTGATAAACCACCGAGCCATGAAACTCCCAAGCGAGATTCAACACCGACACTAAACTCGCCCCAAGTAAGCCATGGCGTACATCGTCGTAATAAGCGACCCACTGATATTCGTGGTCGCCAACCAGATTGTAACGACGTATCCCAAAGCCTTGTTGCTGATTCTGCTTTTCGAATTCATTTACGTCTTGGGAAGTCCATGACGAATCGCTGTAAAGCAGTGTCCATTCGCCCGTCATATCGAACAGTGACGCTGAAGCCACACCGGCGCCCTCTTCTGCGACAATGCCAACAGGGTTTTGTCGGTAAGGCTTGATAATGTCTAACGGTCGGTAGCCATAACCAACACCCCAATCTAGGCGAACCTTACCGAGTGTCACATCAAGGTAGTGATCACCGAACGCTGAATTAGACAGTTCAACACCACCTTGCCAAAACAGCTCGCGCGCAATGAATTCCGATTCAAAGCTCGCGTCTTGGTCTTGAGGAGTATTAGTCAAAATATCATTGGCTTTCACGGCAAACAGGCCAAGCCAATTGCCATATCCAACTTCAAGATCCAACAAACCATTGAGTGACTGACGATTATCAGATGCAAAAGGGCTAAATGGCGACTCTCGCGATTCAACGGCTTCAGCACTCAGTTGCCAGTCCCACGCTAGGCTCAGATCGTCCGCTTGAGTCGTGTTACTCACACAAGACAATGCAAGAAAGCTAGCGATTAAAGGCTTAATGTGGAATCGACGACTAGAAGCTTTCATGGCACCCACCTAAAGCCCAGACACGCTATTACGTGATAAGTAAGCAGGGTTGTAGTATTTGTCCGCTAAAGCTTGTTCGCTTACCTCGCGGTACTCAATCACGGTTTTCTTACTTGGTTGAATCTTATCGAGCAAAGTCATCGAAACTACACTTGGCAAGCCATCTCGCACGCCTTCAGTAAACCAAGCTTGCTTGGCTAACTTACCTGAACGCAGATACAGATCCGCTTTAACAGGAAACGCTCGGTCTGCCGTTAACCACAGATCAATCGATTGATAGCTGGCACCCTTGGTTTTCGCCGTTAGCTTTAGATGATAAGTATCGAGTGTCTCGCCAGTCGACCTCTCAACCTGTTGCTCGGCAACCCACTTACCTTGGTAATCTTCGCTCCAAGTGAGCGTCGAAATGTCCCCTACCGAAGCTTCACCCAAGAGTTTCTGCATTGGTGTGATTCGGATAGGTCGGCGCGATTTCGGCATCAGTAACCAATAGTTGTCCTCTATCATCAGCATCTTTTGACCCGCCTCGACCGCCGACTTGAACACGACCAGCGACTCTCGGTTTGGTCTTGTGTAGACGTTGTATTCGCGGGTTTTGTCTAGTTGCTCGTCTTGATATAGCGCGACCAGAGATACCACTTTTGATGCCTGTTCGCTGTTCAAACGGTAGCTGTCTGCCTTAGCAATCATCTCGGTGACTTGTTGTGAATCGACTGCCCAGCTTGGTGTCGATGCTAGAACCAAAACCAATACAGAACCTAAAACAGTGAGTGAACGAGTAAATTTATACATAAACCAGCGCCTCCGTGATTGGCTTATTCACGCATTTGCGAGCAGAAAAATAAGCAGCTAGCAAACATATCGTCAACACACCTAAAGTGGCGTAACCAACTAATTCCAATGAGAAGTAAATGTTGAGTGGGTAACCCTCGGTTCTGCCGGGAGGTGGTGGCATTTGGATATCCACCACCAGCAATAACACCGACACGAAGCCACTCACTAACGCGCCGATCGCGCTGCCAATCACAGCCAACAATCCCGCCTCTTTTAAGAAACCTGCGACGATTTCAGACGGGTAACTGCCTAGTGCCGACAAGGTCCCAATTTCACGAGTACGCTCGGTCACCGACATGGTCATGGTGTTAAACAACGACACAAACACTACCAATGCCATCACCGCGCCCATGATGCCGAAGATACGGTCGTAAAGATCTTTCACCTTGGTGTAGAAAAACGCGCGATCTTGCCACGGGGTGATCTCGATCTCTGTGCCTTGATCGCTTTGGCTCGCACTATTTCGATCTAAAGCTGTTTGGATACGCTGTTGAACGGTCGAGGTCTTGCTTGTCTCAAATAAGAACACCGACAAGGTACTGACTTTGTCTGAAGCCAAAAGCTCTTGAGCGGTGGTGATATGAACGTAAAGCTGACGCTTATCCAGCTCAGGCACTCCTGTCGAGTAAATACCCTGCACCTTAAAATCAAAAGCGTTCAATGCGCCGTCACTGGTAGTCGCGAGCAGTGTCACCCAATCACCAACCGCAACTTTGAGGTTGCGAGCAAGGCCAGTTCCCAGCATCACTTGTGGCTCTTGGCTGTCGTATCTGGGAGATTTCACATCTGAGAGAGTTTGACCACTGCGCACATCAAGGAATGGACCTTTCATGTCGAACTCACGCTCATTAACACCCGTTCCCATAAAGATGGTCGACTTGCTGCCGTTAGAAACCAAGCCGCTAAAAGAGACCCTAGGCTGCACACCACGCACGTCGCTGTCGCCAATAATGCTCTTGGTTAGGGCTTGAACATTGTCTAGACCATTGCTCAGCGGCATGTCTTCATCTTGCTCAAAATATCCCGGCGTACTCAAAGTAAGATGACCAGTATCGCGCGCGGTCGATTCACGCAGAGATTCATAGGTATAAAGCCCATAACCTCCAGCCGAGGTCAGCGCAAATACGGCAATTGCGATGATCAATACCGAAAGCAGACTACGGCGACCGTTTCTCAATAAATTAAGCCACGCCAAACGCACCGAGGTAGGAAGCAAAAAAGTGCTCATTCTTTGTGTTAACTTGCCCATGAGATTGCCTCCATTGCTGTGGCTTGTAGTGCCAGTTGACCATCGATAAGTTCAATGACTCGGTCACAACGCTGCGCCATTCTTGGGTCATGCGTTGCGACAATAAAGGTGGTGCCCATTTCATGGCCGAGCTCTTTCATAATGTCGATCACAAGGTTGGCGGTGTGACTGTCTAAGCTAGCGGTCGGCTCATCGGCAATGACTAAGCTTGGGTTGTGGATTAGCGCTCTGGCTATCGCGACACGTTGCTGCTGGCCGCCTGAAAGATTGTCTGGGCGATGATGTACATATTCGCCTAGCCCAACACGCTCCAACATCTCTTGTGCTCTGGTCTGCTGTTCTTGTTTCGAACATTGGTTCAACATCAATGGGTAGGCCACGTTCTCAAGTGCCGTCATCACTGGAACCAGATTGAAGCGCTGAAACACAAAACCCAGCGACTGACGGCGAAAGCGTGCAGCGGCGATTTGCTCTGTCGGATACGGTTGGCCATCAATATTGATCTGTCCTCGATAGCTCATATCCAACAAACCAAGAATATTCAAAAGTGTGCTTTTTCCAGAACCCGACGGGCCACACAACGCCACCATATCACCGCGCCGGATATGTCCATCGACCCCGTTTAATGCATCAACACGTTGACCGCCTGTGACATATGCTTTGCCGATATCTTTAAATTCAATCATCCCGTTTTCCTCTGATTACTAACCAACTGTTTAGCTTCCATGCCCTTTATTTCGCTTTCGCTATTAGGGCCTTCGCAGTCATCGTTTCGATGTTGTCGGCATCGACCGTTTCCATTTGCTCTAGCCACGCTTGTGCTTGCGTTAGGTCTTCAGCACGAATCGATGCCTCAATCGCATAACGGTAAATCCACGATGTCACAGCGAAATGCTGTTGCTGGAAAGCATCTTCAGCCAATAGCGAGAGGAACAGGTCATAACCACGATCGAAATGATTAAACATGTCTGGCAGAGAGGTGTAAGTAACGGCGGCCATAGCGCGAGTCAAGTAAGAATCTGGCAGCCCTTGAACACGGGGTTGTTCATGAATTGGTTGGTCTTCGTCTTTCAGCAGCACCAGTGATTTATCAATGGTTGATAAGCCTCTCTCCACATACTTCATCTTGTTCCAAGGTAAGAACGCATCACGCCCCATCAGGGTTTCTGTGCTTCCTAAATAAACTAAAGTCAGTGGCGTAGCGCCGTCTTGTTGCAGCGTGTCATTAAGGCGTTCATAAGCCACCTCAACCAAGTCTTCATTGCCTTGCGCCGCTTGGTTGTAGATATCGAGCACGTCTGAACTCGGGTTCGCTAAAGCTAACGACGGTGCAAACGAAACAAGAGCAATCAGCAATGAACGCTTAAGCACAGAAGTTGTAGAGCCTGAATTAAATGAGTGTGAAGTAGTCATGATTTCTAATCCCTTTCAAATGTTGACGTTGAAAGGTTAACTAGAATTTGTCGTGCAGTTTTACCAATGCGACGAATGGTAATTATAAGGAGTGAATGGTTGAGAGGCGGTGTGAGTGGGGTCTCAACCTTATAGGAACTAGACGAACACTATTCGCATAATTAGCCATAGTTACCTCCCCCTCTAACTCCCCCTCAATCTGGGTTCATCAATATCTCTAGATCTTTAGCAGAGGGGGAGAACTTTCTTTAGCACTGAACATATATCGACACTTTTAACGATCGATGTTCTATTCCTCCCCTCTCCACGATCAGCAAGGGATCTACATATGAATCAAGGGGAGGCTAGGGGGGGATTTATTTTGGATTAACGCACTCGGCAGAGCTCAAACCAAAAAAATAGCCGCTAATCCGCGGCTATTTTTAGTTATCTAAACGAAGTTCCTATTACTTCGATCTTTCTACTTCTTTGTCTCTTCAACCACGGCTTTCATCAATACTGATGTATCCATGCGGCCTTGTCCTTCGGCAGACAGTGCCTTGTAGGCGTTGTTGGTCTTTTCAGTCAGTGGAAGCTGGATGCCTTGGCGCTCAGCTTCATCTAGACAGAAACCTAAGTCTTTGATCATCCAATCAATTGCAAAGCCAAAATCGAACTTGTCTTGTGCCATTGTGGTAGCACGGTTTTCCATCTGCCATGAGCCAGCAGCGCCGTTTTTAAGGCAATCAACCAGAGTTGGGATATCCAAACCTGATTTTTCAGCAAGCACTAAGCCTTCAGATAAGCCATTCAACACTCCTGCAATGCAGATCTGGTTAACCATTTTCGCGCGTTGGCCTTGGCCGACTTTACCCATAAGAACTGACGACTTACCGTAAGCTTCGAACACAGGTTGAAGGTCGTTGAAAAGCGCTTGTTCGCCACCACACATGATGGTTAGCACGCCATTTTCTGCGCCCGCTTGGCCACCAGATACAGGTGCATCCATAAAGCGAATACCGGCTTGCTTCGCTGCCACTTCAAGCTCTTCAGACAGAACTGCAGACGTTGTAGTGTGATCGACAAGAATCGCGTTTGGCTTCATCGCTGCCAATGCGCCTGTTTCGCTGGTTGTCATGCTGCGTACGTCGTCATCGTTACCCACACAAACCAATACCACGTCAGCTTCCGCTACACACTCAGCCACAGATTCAGCCGCTTTACCTTGGTGTTTATCAGCCCAGCCTAGCGCTTTGCTGTGAGTGCGGTTAAATACCGTTACTTCAAAACCGGCTTTGACTAGATGGCCTGCCATTGGGAAACCCATAACGCCTAGCCCGATAAAACTTACTTTCATTTCTTTCTCCTTTTATTTGACCAAACCATCGCTATGAAAAGATCGAACACTCTCAATCAATGCATCAATAAGCAGGGTCAAAGCCTTTGGCTGATATTTTCTTTCTTTGTACACTAAATACGCTTGGCGATCACCCCGATGATACTCAGGGAGTACTTAAATCAGATTCATGTCGGGATAAGACGAACAATATAATGAAGTTCAGAGATAAATCGCGACCAGAGAACGCTTTGTCAGCCGTACATTATGGAACGATGATCAAGGAAAATCAGGTATAACGTTCATAAAAAAACCGAGCACTAGGCTCGGTTTTTTAATAACTGTTGTTACTGTAAAGATTACAGCTCAGCGTTGTGGTAAACCTGCTGAACGTCATCACAGTCGTCAAGCATGTCTAAGAACTTCTGGAATTTCTCAGAATCTTCTTCAGCTACTGGCGTAGTTGTTTGAGGAACGAAAGTGATTTCCTCAACGTCTAGCGTTAGCTCTGGGAACGCAGTGTTTAGTGCAGTCTTCGTTTTGAAGAACTCAGTCGTTGGAGCGAATACAGTGATTACACCGTCTTCTAGCTCAACGTCAGTCACGTCTACGTCTTCCATCATAAGCGTTTCTAGGATGATCTCGTCATCTTCGCCTTTGAACTGGAATACAGCTTGGTGAGCGAACATGTGAGAAACAGTACCTTCAACACCGATTTTCGCGCCAGTCTTAACGAAACATTGGCGAACGTCTTGGAAAGTACGGTTGCCGTTGTCAGTTAGACAGTCAACGATTACGCTTGTGCCACCTGGGCCAAAACCTTCGTAGCGAGCTGGTTGGAAGTCTTCACCGCCGCCGCCGTTCGCTTTATCGATCGCTTTTTCGATAACGTGTGCTGGTACTTGGTCTTTCTTCGCTTTAGCAATCAGGTGCTTAAGAGGTAGGTTCATGTCTGGGTCAGAGCTGCCGTTCTTAGCCAGTACGTAAATCTCTTTACCGTATTTAGAATAAACTTTAATTTTTGCGCCTGCAGTTTTCGCCATTGAGGCCTTGCGCACTTCAAAACTTCTTCCCATCGGGATCTTCTCTCTGATTCAATTAACGGTGCAAATTCTAGCAAATTACTGTGTCATTTCAATTCTACAGCACTGCTGGGCAAGGTTTGTCTGCGTTTATGCGACACCCATTACCCGTTTGTATTTTTCTACAGACTGATCAAACCAAGCCTTTTCTTCTGGGTCACCTAGCTTCATTGCTTCTTCAACAATGGCTTCAGGGCCACATTTCGCTTGCTTCAGTTTCCATACAAGAAACGATGCTTGCTTATCCAGTTCGATTTTATTTTTCTCGCTGGGTGGAAGGAGTGAAAGGTTGATAGACATTGCTAGCCTTCGTCTGTAATACACTTGGCCGAGAAATATATCATAGAGCAGCCTCATAAAACCAATACTATGAGTAGTAGAAAGGATTTATGAGACAAGAAACCAAGCAAGTGCTGATGTAGGTCAAGCTAGTTTGGGAAAGTGCGTTTGGTGAAGAGCAACTAAAAAGTGAAAAGCAGAGTTTTGAAAGTTAGCTTACTAAACAACAAAAAGGCGTTAAGGATCGATCGATAATGATTGATAGAATAAAATTGGACCCTTAGATATCTTCTGATTTAGTTCAATAGCTCTTTTTATATCTAACCGCTTTCCATAAGCTAGCACTTCTCTTGTAGCCTCAACATACCCTTCTAATAACTCTAACGATGCTTCCATTCCGAGAATATGGAGATTCATTCTAGCCTTACGCAAAGTTAGATTACTATTGAATGAATTTAGGTAAGCTGTTTTCAAAGAGCCGTCATCGACTTGATCTCTTAGATAATTCGCTAATGTAGTCGTATAAATCGCCATTAAATGCTCAAATTCTGCTACATCATTTGCAGTTTTCATTAACAGATCATTCCGCAGCTTTTGAGCGTCTTTCTTTTCGTCATTGTCGTTATTCAACTTTGTTAAAAGATAAGTTGATGCTGCACCAACTAAACCACCACATAATGTCCCTAATACAGGAAACCCAGACTTAACTATATCGTTATATAATTGTATTTCTTCATTTGTCATTGTATTTGCACATTTTAATAGTAGTAAAAAGAAGGAGCGAGATTTAACCTATAAGTTGGCTCGTTTAACAACCTTCTGTGGCTAAAGAACTGCCAACATTCTCAGCACCTTTAAGTATATAAATTGAAGTGAGCCCTACTCCGGCAACAGATAGCGCGTGCTTCTACCACCAGAACCAGATTTAACTAAGCAGCCATGCTCAATCAAAGCGTTCAAATGACGTGTTGCTGTGGCACTACTCACCTTTGCTACTTTCTGATATTGGCTGGCATTGATACCTTCTGAAAAATCACCATCGAGCATCCTATTCAGCACTTTTACTTGCTCTGCTGTAAGCTTGGTTTGGTCGATGCTGCGCCAATAGTTGGTCTTATATACAGTTTGGTCGACCTCAGCGAAAACCCCTGTAAACGTCTCGTTTAACGTATCTAAGAACCACATCAACCATTCGCTAATATCGAGTCCCCCTTTCTGGGTTCGCTCCAATATCTCGTAGTAATGCTTGCGGTTAGCGAGAATCCCCACCGACATCGCATAGAAGCGTACCGACTGCTGCTCGGCCTGTGCTAACGCCAAGTCGGTCAACAATCGAGTAAGACGGCCATTACCATCATCTAACGGGTGTAAAGTGATAAACCAAAGGTGGGTTATCGCAGCTCTCAGTAACGGATCGAGTGATTCATCGGTAAGTGAATCATTAAACCATTTGATAAATGTATCTAGCTCAGCATCAAGAATGTCTCGGCTAGGCGCTTCAAAATGTACGGTCGGACGGTCAATTCTTCCCGATACCACTTGCATGGGAGTGTCGCCTCTTAGCTGACCTCCGACTACAGGGTTAAACATGGTGTAGCCTTGAGGAAACAGTCTATCGTGCCAATGTAAGATCCTATCAAGCGCTAGTGGCTCTGTTAGGTTCTGCACCGCATCCAACATAATTTCAGCTAGGCCATCGGTTTGTTCTGTCGTTGGAAAAGGTCGATCTTCACTGACACCGAGTTTATTGGCTAAAGAAGACCGGACCGAGAAAGCATTAAGCTTTTCTCCCTCAATCGCACTGGAATGGACTATGTTCGCTAATAAGGTGTCGAGCATGGTTTGGGATTGATCTGCCGACTGTGAGGTAATCTTGCCCAATAGAATGCCCTGATTAAGCCGTACTTCTCTTAACCTCACGCCTATTTTCTGATTATCCCAAACAAAGTTTGGCCAATTATCTTGCTGCCAAATCCACATATTACGCCCCATGATGCGAAAGTATCACTTATTCAACTCATACTATGAGCTGTTTAAGGCAATTATTCAACTCACATTATGAGCCGAATAATGAGTTAATCGCATCACAGAGGTTGCAAGAGTAACTTCTAACCTACAAAACTATTCACTCACCGCGAACACATCGCAGCGTGAGGCGCAGATGAAATCATTCTTGTGCAGGCCTTTGATTGAGTGGCTCCACCAAGTGACGGTGACTTTGCCCCACTCCAATAAGATCGAAGGATGATGGAACTCTTCTTCTGCCAATTCTGACACTTTGTTGCTGAATGCCCACGCTTGTTTGTAGTTCTTAAACTTAAACACTTTCTCAAGCTGCGGGATGCCGTCTCTTTCGATGATCTGCCAGTCTGACAACTCCAACAGTAAAGATTGTTGTTCATCTTCACTTAGGGCAATCGCGTCGATACTGCAGGCTTCGCATTTTTGTTCATTCAACATGTGTTGGTTCCTTGGGTTCAAAAAGTGGTGGTAGTAACCCCGCATCGATGGCGAGATCAGCTTGCTGTAATAGGTTTTCCTGACTGATTTTAAAGAGCTCAGATAGCTCGTCGATCACGTAATATTTCGGCTGCATGATGTCGATACGATAAGGCGTTCTTAAAACCGTTTGCAGATCGAACCGCTCGCGAACGGCCAAATCCCCTCCCAACGCATACATAGTTTCCGCTGGAGACGAAAGAATGCCACCGCCATAGATTTTCAGTTGTTGGCCTTCTTTTACTAAACCGAACTCAACCGTAAACCAATACAAACGGGCAAGATAAGCGCGCTGTTTAGATGTGGCGGCTTGGCCTAGTTTTCCATAATGCTCAGTGAAAGCCGCGAAATCGGCATTAGTGAGCATGGCACAATGGCCGAAAATTTCATGAAAGAAATCAGGTTCTTGTAAGTAATCGAACTCGTCTCGCGTTCTCAGAAATGTCGCAACTGGGAATTTCTTATTGGCGAGCAAATCAAAGAATCGGTCGAAATCGATCAATGCAGGCACAGGCTGAACTTGCCAACCGGTTGTTTCCATTAGCACTTTATTTATCTCTGGCAGCTGGGGAACTCTGTCTAATGGTAGATCCAGCAAGGTCAAACCGTGCAAATAAGCATCGCATGCGCGGTCATTAATCACGTCCAGTTGCCTTTTCACTAAGTCGTGCCAAATAGCGTCTTCTTCGAGGCTCCACTCAACCCATCCCTCTTGGCTCACGGGCTTAGAATGATATTGAGTCATTACACACCTCCTTTCGAATGTCTCACTTTAAGCCTATCTCCACTCCTTATAAGCGCCAATTTGCGCGATTTTTCGAAACAAGCGATCGTGTAACATTTTATTTACACAATTCCACCAAGCGCTTATTTTGCTGAACTTTTGACTTTGTAAAACCTAAATACCAGACTGAAAACGTTAACTTTTTGTTAAAGGTAAAGGAATGCACGAAAGCAATAAGCCCATTTGGCAGCCAAGCGAGCAGCGTATCGCCAATGCCAACTTAACCCGATTCATCGATAGCCTTGAACAGTCTGGGTTAAACCTAGATAGGGACGTAAAAAACTATGCCGAACTCCACCAATGGTCTGTAGTTCAGCCGGAATCGTTTTGGCAAAACGTGTGGCAGTTTTGTGGAGTAGTCGGCTCACAAGACTCTATTAACAAGGCAGAAAGCGAGACCATCAAAGCTCAAGGTGGGAGCCGCTGGCAGCAGCCTAAATCGAACCGTGATGCGGTTTGGTTTCCCAATGCACAAGTAAACTACGCCGAGAACTTGCTGCGTTTGGCACACACCATGCCTGATGAGCTTGCGATTTGGTTTGAGAATGAACGTGGCGAACAACAGAGTTATACATGGGAAACCCTGTGTGAAGCTGTCTCTAGTGTTCAGCAATGGCTTGTCGATAGCGGAGTGAAACAAGGTGATATAGTTGCTGCGTATACTCCCTATCTGCCACAAACCGTGATAGCCATGCTAGCCGCCACCAGCTTAGGCGCGATTTGGACATCGACCTCGCCTGATTTTGGAGTAGAGAGTGTGATTGAGCGATTCGGACAGGTGAAACCTAAGGTGCTGTTCACCTGTGACGGTTACACCTTCAATGGCAAAGCGTTCGATATGGCGGGCAAGAACCGTGAAATCATCGAACACTTAAACGAATTAAAACAGGTGTGTGAGATCGGTTATTTGAAACCGAGTAATGACTTAGAGAAGAGCGATTTAGAGAAGAAAAAAGTTGAACATGATGTGTCGATTCTAAGCTGGCACAGCATCATTAATCACTATCAGACAAAACCTCTTCGATTTACTCGTGTCGGCTTCAATGAACCGTTGTTTGTACTCTACTCTTCCGGCACCACAGGCAAACCCAAATGTATAGTGCATTCTGTCGGTGGCACTACCATCAACCACCTAAAAGAGCATCAGCTTCATTGCGATATTAAACCAAGAGATCGCGTGTTCTACTACACCACTTGTGGTTGGATGATGTGGAACTGGCACGTATCTGCGCTCGCCAGCGGTGCTTGTTTGGTTATCTTTGATGGTAGCCCGGTTTACCCGCAACCTAACGTTCTATGGGATTTAGCGCAGCGTGCTGACGTATCGACATTTGGCACCTCAGCCAAGTACATAGAAGCGATTGAGAAAGCCGAACTCTCACCAATCGACAGCCACTCTCTGCCTCAATTAAGAACACTGTGCTCGACGGGTTCTGTGCTTTACCCAGAGCAGTTCGATTACGTTTACAAGCACATCAAGCAAGACCTGCATTTAGCGTCGATTTCTGGCGGCACGGATATTTGTGGCTGCTTTGTTTTGGGTAACCCAATCTCGCCTGTGTATCGCGGTGAGTGCCAACAGGCCGGGCTCGGCGTCGACATCAAGGTGTTCAATTCGTCTGGTCAAAAGGTCGATCACGAACGTGGCGAATTAGTATGCACCAACTCCATACCCAACTTCCCCGCTGGCTTTTGGAATGACACCGGAGAGCGCTATCACAGCACCTATTGGGATAGGTTCGACAATGTGTGGCATCACGGTGATGAAGTCGCACAGAGCGAACATGGCGGCTACCTGTTCTACGGGCGAGGCGACACCACACTCAACCCCGGTGGCGTGCGAATTGGTACGGCCGAAATCTATCAGCAAGTGAACACCATTGACGGCATCATCGATTCGATAGCAGTCGGTAAAAACATCGACCGCAATGAACAGGTATGGCTGTTTGTTCAGCTGCAGCAAGGTGTGAGTTTAGATGAAAAGTTACTGACAGCCATCAAAAGCAAACTCAAATCCTCTTGTTCGCCAAGACACGTGCCAAGCCAGATATTTGCGATCAGCGACGTGCCAAAAACACGCTCTGGCAAACTGGTGGAGTTGGCTGTGAAACAGGTGATCAATGGCAAAAATGTAGAAAACCTCGGGGCTATCGCTAACGCCGAGGTTTTGGAAGAGATAAAGAGTGTTGTTTCGCTTTAGCGTTGAGCCTTAGAAAGTGGCTAACTATCTCCGATTTTCATTTGGCTGTCAGATAACACCTAGAGTAAAGGCAGCCGATTGAAAACCGAATCGAAGCCACTATTAAAGCTCATGAACCCTCTCATCAGTTTGGCTTCGTGCCTTTTCTAAAGCTCTTAATGCGATCTGCTCATCATATTTAAAACAAAAATAGAAAATTAATCATTTTATAGCCAGAGATAATATTCACTAAAGACGAATCATTCATACCAAAAAAGCCTCCACCGCTAGATTGTATCCAAGCTTATGGATATTTAATCGAATTGCAATAACTCCTATTTCCACAGCTCCATTTCTAGTGAAATAATAATTTGATAACTATCACATTTAGGACGATTATTTTCCCATACTATCTCGGTATGTTAATTACTTAAGAGTGATTAAAAACTTAGTCACTGTTATTAATAAGCTTGAATTTAATTAGAAACAAGCGGTTAATCCCTACGTAAAATAAAATCATTATTAAATGATCGGAGACATTATCATGCGCATAGTATTAGCTTTAGGCGGTAACGCTCTTTTAGCAAGAGGCCAAGCATTAACGGCTGAGAACCAACGTGAAAATATAATCAAATCAGCGGCGAGTATTGCCGCGATCGCACGCGAGCATGAGATTGTTATCGTTCATGGTAATGGCCCACAAGTAGGTTTGTTGATGGAACAAAACGCGGCTTATAACGAATATTCGCCTGAGACGACCCCGTATCCAATGGATGTACTCGGCTCTCAAACCTGTGGCATGGTGGGCTATATGTTACAGCAAGAACTAAGAAACATTGACCCTGAATTAGACGTAGCGACGCTAGTCACGCAAACTGAAGTATGCAAAAAAGACCCTGCGTTTGCTAACCCAACTAAATTTGTTGGCCCTGTATATACAGAGCAACGAGCTAAAGAGTTAATGGCTCAAAGCACAATGCAGTTTAAAGCTGATGGCGAGTATTACCGTCGCGTTGTGCCTTCTCCTATGCCAAAAAGCATTGTTGAAATTCAGCAAATTGAAACTCTTCTAGATACAGAAAACCTTGTTATCGCTTGTGGCGGCGGTGGTGTTCCCGTGAGTATTGAGCATGGTAAGAGTACTGGCGTAGAGTGCGTAATTGACAAAGACCTTACGGCTGAATTACTGGCTGAAAAAATCCATGCCGACTTATTTATTATCTTAACCGATGGTTCGATTTTCCGTAACTATGGTAAAGAAGACCAAGCAGAAATGAAGCAAGCAACGCCTGCTGGTTTAGCAGAATTTTCATTCCCTGCTGGTTCTATGGGGCCAAAAATTGATGCCGTTTGTAAGTTCGTTGAAGCTGGATTGGGTAATGCGGCGATTGGTTCATTATTTGATTTAGATAAAATAATTACCAATGAAGCTGGTACTCTGATTACTAAAGGTGAAGGTATTTTTTATTATTAATATTATCGAATGATAATCACCACTAATATAAAACCTTGGGGTAAAGCCTTTTAATTAATAACAAGGATTTTTATTAAATCCATATTAGTTCTAAACGAGATAAATATTCACACACTAACTGTATTTAATATATTTAATGTTGGAAACCGCTTCTTTCAAGAAGCGGTTTTGGCAGCGCAAGGGAAGAGTATTTGCATTTACATCAGTGAATCTACATGGACTCATTCGCATCCGCTTGGTTCTCTGGCATCGCGTCGATAAAAGCGGGTAACTGATTACACGCTTCGACAATTGAGTTAATCAGCGGATAAGGTGACATATCAACGCCAAAACGCAGCGCGTTATACACCTGTGGCACCAAGCAAATATCGACAATGCATGGTGAATCGGTGAGGCTATACACCGAATCACCGTGTGCTTTTCTGTGCTTTGCCAGTTTCTCTTCTAGAGCACGGAAACCTTGGTTCATCCAATGATGAAGCCAGTCCATTCTCGCCTCTTGCTCGCACGACAATTCCCGCTCCAAATACTGCAACACGCGCAGGTTGTTCAGAGGGTGAATTTCTATCGCAATATCCTGAGCCATTGCCAACGCTTGATAGCGCAATGGTGTTTGCTCGGGAATCAACAAGGAGTCTGGGCTGCTCTCACATAAATATCTTTCATCCAAGTATTGCAAAATAGTCAGCGACTGATTGAGTTTAACTTCACCATCCACCAGCACAGGCACTAACTCACTGGCGTTGAGCTCACGATATTGTGGATCATGCTGCTCGCCGCCATTACGCACCAAATGCACCGATTTAGACTCATAGTCGAGTTGCTTTAGGTTCAATCCAATACGCACCCGATAGGCGGCCGAAGAGCGCCAATAACCGTAAAGTGTCATGTTCTGATTCATACAATGATCTCGCTCGAGCTGAATCTTTATAATATGGGTTATAACGCTCGATATTGGCTAACTTTTTGGTCAATCGCACCAAAAATGGAATCACCCGCCGTATCAAACATCTCTAGGCGAATCGAGTCGCCAAACGACATGAATTGAGTCGAAGGTTTGCCATCGCGAATCGTCTCAATCATGCGCACCTCGGCAATGCATGAATAGCCCACGCCGCCCTCGGCAATTGAGGTGCCGTGGTCAGTGCCTTGCTTATTCGATACCGTGCCTGAACCTATGATCGCGCCTGCCGATAATGGTCGAGTTTTAGCTGCATGCACAACCAACTCTGCAAAATTGAAGGTCATATCTACACCGGCATTCGGACAACCAAAAGGCTGGTCGTTGTAGGTCGATGTCAACGGTAAATGTACCTTACTGCCTTTCCATTGCTCGCCAAGCTCATCAGGTGTTACCGCAACCGGAGAGAACGCAGAAGACGGTTTAGACTGGAAGAAGCCAAAACCCTTAGCAAGCTCCGCCGGAATCAAACCGCGCAGCGACACATCGTTCACCAACATCAGCAGACGAATCGAATCATGCGCCTGCTTAGCACTAGCGCCCATCGGTACATCACCGGTCACAATCGCAACCTCACCTTCGAAATCGATGCCCCACTCGTCGCTGGCAAATTCGATATTGTCACAAGGGCCGATAAACGCATCTGAGCCGCCTTGATACATTAATGGATCAACCCAGAAGCTTTCTGGCATTTCAGCACCACGCGCCTTACGCACCAGTTCAACATGGTTTACATAAGCACTGCCATCCGCCCATTGATATGCGCGTGGCAGAGGTGATTCACAATACTGAGATGCAAACACTTCACTGCCAGTCACATGCCCGTTGTTTAACGAGGTGTATAACTCTTCTAACTGAGAAGCCACGCTGTCCCAGTTATCCAATGCTACCTGCATGGTTGGCGCTAGATGCATCGCATGGAAAATTTCGGTGGCAGCTACACATTGTTTAAGATCTTTACTTACGACCATCAATAGACCGTCGCGAGTGCCATTTTTCTTGGTTGCTAATTTCATCCTTGTCCCTTACTTCTTATCGTCAGCCATGGTTTGAGAACCTGTCTCTTGCAAACCCGTGTCTTGCCAACTGTAGACATATTCTTTGTTCTCAACGCTATCGAGTTCACCAGAGAACTGCAGCGCATGGCGAGTATCGATCATCACCGCGACTTCATCGGTGAACTTTTTCTTATGCGCTTGCCCAGCCTTAAAGGCTTTAGGGTGAGGCCCATGCGTGAAGCCTGCAGGGTGGAAGGTCACCATGCCCGCTTCAATGTTATCGCGGCTGAAGAAGTCACCAGCGTGATAGAACAGCACTTCATCGTAGTCGTCATTGTTGTGATAGAACGGCACTTTCAACGCACCTGGATCGCTCTCAATCGGGCGTGGCACAAAGGTACACACTACAAAGCCTGCGCCAACAAAGGTCGTATGCGCAGACGGTGGCAAGTGGTAACGATGTGACATCAGCGGTCTGATATCGCGCCAATTCACTTTCACCACAGCCAAATCCCCATGCCAACCAATCGCGTCTAAAGGATTGAACGGATAAGTGATCACACTGACTTTGTCGTGGCGTTTCACCTGAACTTGGGTTTGATCTTCGGAGTACTGAGCGCGGAATTGATCGTTGATCGACGGGATTTCAAGAACCGCTGGATCAAACACCGCGTGATTGCCGACCATGCCCTTCTCAGGCAAGGAATAAGCCGCGTCGGTGTTCTCAATCATCAAGATGAACATCGGCTCACTTGGCTCCAAGCGCCAATTGGTTGAGCGCGGGATCATCACGTAATCCCCTTCACTCACCTCTAAATGACCATAGTCGCAATAGAGATCTGCCCTACCTTGGTGAATGAACAGCAGCTCATCACCGTCAGAATTACGCACCAAGAAATCCATCTTCTCATCCATGCGCCACACACGGATTTTGCAGTCCGCATTGTGCAAAAGATGAGGCACCGCCCAAGGGGTTATCTGGCTGGCTTTTTCCACCAGCGTAAAATCAAAAGCGCGAGGGCGTAAATCACCTTCCCACTCCGACCAACCTGTTGGGGCATGTTGGTGATGGAAGTGAGCGGCAGGGCCGAAGAAACCACTTCGACCCGCCTCTCGCTCATAGATTGCCTCTTCAGGGAAGTCGGCATGCGCTTGTTTAGAACACACCCCCTCCCGATGAGGAAACGAGATCCATTTATGCATCGTCTAATACTCCTCGACGAATCTGGTCCTCTTCAATCGATTCAAACAGCGCCTTGAAGTTGCCTTCGCCAAAACCTTCGTTGCCTTTACGCTGAATGATTTCAAAGAACACAGGCCCGATTACTGTCTGCGTGAAAATTTGCAGCAAGATGCCGTCTTTGGTCGGCGCACCATCAATCAGAACGCGTAGGTCACGCAACAGATCGGTATCTTCCCGGTGGCCTTTTACACGATCGTCAACTTTCTCATAGTAGGTATCTGGGGTTGGCATAAAGTCCATGCCGCGATCACGCAGGGTTTTCACCGTTTTGTAGATGTCATCCGTAGCAAGCGCGATGTGTTGGATACCTTCGCCGTTGTATTCACGAATGAACTCTTCAATTTGTGATTTGTCATCTGAAGACTCATTGATTGGAATACGGATCTTGCCACATGGTGAGGTCATGGCACGGCTCACAAGGCCTGTCAGCTTACCTTCAATGTCGAAGTAGCGAATCTCACGAAAGTTACCGATACGCTCATAAAAACCAGACCACAGATCCATATTGCCTTGTTTCACGTTGTGCGTGAGGTGATCGATCTCATAAAGGCCTACGTCGGCTTTCGCCATGCGCTCTTGCGCGTCATCATAGAATCGGAAATCAACGTCGTAGATGCTCTGCTTGCCGTAGCGATCCACAAAATAGAGCAGGCTTTCACCGATGCCGTAAATGGCAGGAATGCTAAGCTCCATCGGCCCTATTTCTGTCTTGTACTCTTCACCGCCACCCTTAAACGCTTGCTCCATTGCAGCTGTTGCTTCGTTGACACGAAACGCCATGCCACACACCGATGGGCCGTGAACTTTAGCGAACGCTTCCGCTTGGCTGTGAGGCTGTTCATTGACGATAAAGTTGATGTCACCTTGTCGATACAGCCAAGCCTCTTTTGAACGGTGCTTGGCGATCTCAGCAAAACCAAGTGACACAAACAGCGCTTTAAGTTGCTCTATTCCCTTGTGGTCAACGGCCGTGTATTCAACAAACTCGAATCCATCTGTGCCAAGCGGGTTGTATGACTCCACCATGAACTTTCTCCTTGTACCTACTGGTTTTGTGTTAAGTGATTTTTGTCCTTGATTAAATTTGGCCCACAAGCGGAAAGATTGGAATGGATGGAAGGAAATGGGCAGTAACGCTGAAAACTCGTCAAGTTGTAAAATATTTGTTACACACAAAACCTCACAACAAGAAAATGAGTGCTATCAAGGGATTGAAAGAGGGTGGTTTGATTTACAGCAAAGCAAGAGATGTTACTTAATTGTTACAAGTGATTTTTTTGGCTAAAGCAGAAAGAGATAAGTGTATGTTGAACGTAAAAAGAGCATCACAAAACAGGTGATGCTCTTTTAAAAAGCTTCATATCCCAGCGGTATTCTTATGGGACGAAGTATCAAACCTAACCCATTACTTTAATGGTTGACGGTCAAATAGAGGTTGTTTCTCTCGTGAGCACGTCATCAATTTAGGCAATCACAGAACGAGACTTTTTCAAGCGAACTGAAAGCACGGACATTAAACTGATAAGCACCAATAACCCGGTACCGGCACCACTACGTTCAACATCTTCAGCGCTATCATCACTTCTTTCAGCAATGTCTTCACTTGTTGCTCCAGATATCGGGATAAGTTTCACAGCCACCACCCTCTCGTCACCTACTCCATCATTACAATATGCAAAGTGCGCGGTTGAATCATAAGCCATAGAAGAGGAGCTACTTTCACTCGCAAAACATTGTATTGCCGTCCCTGAGATAACACCCGCATCATTAATGTCGGTTGCGTCCAATATTCTAAAGTGGTTGTTGGCATCACTGTCGTCACCACCGTTAGTTAGGTCGTCTAACCACCAAGCTTGATCATTATATCTTGCACGTCTATCAGCATCGGTACCTGTGTCGTTATAAGGGAAAATGAAGCCGCGATGCCTTCTTTCATGTCCGTCTACTTCAGCGTGAGTTTCGGCGTCAACATAGCCAACGATTTCATTGTAGCTGTTGATCTCACTTGCTTTTCCCTCTGCACTGTCAAAGAAAATGTCTTCACCTAAACTTGCGAAGAATGTGGCTGTTGGCGTTGTGTCATTCGCATCAGCGACGAACATACGATTATCAGACACACGATCCGACGGATAATCGCCATCTCGTTTTGCATAACCAATAACCATCATGTTTTCATTAATGTCTGTTGCGACAGAATTACTGTGAATGTATGAATCACTCACTTCTACCGTCGCATTAGCGATAAATGTAGTCGTCCAAGCATTTTCCGAAACGCTGAAATTTGACGTACTGCTTGGCCTAAACACAGCAGCCTGCATAAGAAAGTTATCTGAATCATCTAGTTCCGTATTGTAACCAACTAAAACAGGATAAGAGCTATATGTCCCTCTAGACGAAATCGTTGCAGCCCTCACACTCGCTTGTGCTGAAGCTTCATCATCGTTGTAAGAGTAATAGGTCGAACTGGTTTCCCAATCGGATACTGCAAAACGGTTTCCATCATCATTGGGACCATTCGCATCGGTTATATTCCAGACAAAAGCTCGATTAGCAAAAGCAAAGTTCTGACACTCTGGATATAAAGCAGGCTCAATATCTTCATCGATACAATTATCTAGATCCTCAGCATCACTGTCGGATGTGTACGGAGAGTCATAATCTTTGTATCCATCACTGTAATAAAAAGTCGCAACGGACGCGCTTCCGACCACATAGCTTTCCCCTCCATAACTGAAAGAGTCAAAAGCCATCGTTCTTCCCATTTGGGAGATTATATTCGCTTCGCCGTCAGCATCGCTGATCGTAATGCTGGTATCGGCTTCAGGTTGGAGAACCGTAAATTCAGTGCCTGTATCGTAGTAACCACGCTGCCTATACAACTGAATATATTGGTTGTTATAACTGTAGTAACCACTGCTGGTGTTACCAAGAACAAAACCATTCTCGTCAACTTTAGTGATGACCTTCTCCTCTGTTCCATCAACAAAGGAATAACTATAACTGCTCACATCAGGTGGGTTGCTGCCAACATCTGGGATCTCGCTTAGCGAAGAAGAATCATAAAAAGCCGTGGAATTGGTCTGATAGCTCAGCCCGTAATACGCATCACGCTCATTTTTCAAGCCTCCAATGCCCGCATCATCATCGCCATACCACAATAAAGAACTCCAAGCTTCACAAGTCGCGTAGCCAAGTTCGCTCGTGCAGTAGCTATAGATATCGTCATAATCCAAATAGTAGAACGTGTTATCGATACCAAAGGGGACCTCCTCTTTAAAGGAAAAACCTGGTTCTGCATTTTGAGCTTCCCCTGCGAATGCGTAGTCGGTGTCACCACAACTGGTACTAAAGCAATCCGTTGTACCAAGCTCTGGTTCAACTGCGACCCCATACACCGATTCAGTTTCTACTGGTGATTCCTCCAAAACCACCCTATAAAGCGCAGCGTTACTATAAGAAGCAACCAACAACGTAGAAGAGACAACGACTGATTTTTTTACCATTGCCTTCATTCTACGGCTCCTAAAAAATAATCCATTTCAATACCAACGATAGCTTTCTGCCTTTATTGCTAAAGGCATTAAATTCATGAGTTCAATAGTGGACTAGGATAAAAATAGAAAATGTGGAAACTATGTAGAAACAATGGAGGTTTAAACAACCTGACTTGATGGGCTGATGATCTGATGCCCTATTAAAGTTAAACGCTAACTTTCATCTCCTAGATTTATCCATTTTCTCTGCTAATTTGATCGCTAACCTATTTGCGTCAAAGAAATACACTTATATTTGGTTACGAATAGGAATTAAATTATGAACAAAATCACGACAGCATTACTTTTACTGACATCGACATTCGCGCTTCAAGCGTGTGCTGAAAGCCGTGAAGGCCCAAGAGAAATGCCAAGCTTTGAAGAAATGGATGCAAACGGTGATGGCGAGTTACAATTAGAAGAGCTCAGAGGTCCACTCGCCGATGACTTTGATAAACTAGACGCAGATGGAAGCGGTGGTCTATCGGAAGAGGAAGTTCCGCCACCACCACCAAGACGTCAATAATGGTTAGAGGGTTATCCTAAAATAGTGATAATTCAATGCGAGCTGATGGGGTATAGCACCCTGTCAGCTCGCTATTCATTTCTAACAAAAGAGTGCTTATACATGGCCTAAGATGAATAAAGAAATCAATGTCCATATTTCCCACACGATCGAGGGCTAATATTGGTTTATCTCATTTTATTGTCTTAACTCACTCTATCGTCTTAATTCACTTTAATTTCTGGAGAGAACGTGCGCATATCAATTTTCACCAAACTGTTTGTTTCAATACTAATGGTGTGCGTGACCATGCTCTTTGTACTGACCTATTTTATTAACTCCAGTTTTCAAAGAGGGCTCCAAGATTTCACAAATAATAATGAGATTGCCCTAGCTCAAGAACTCGCCAATAACTTAAAGCAATATTACTCACCTTCCGAAAAGTGGAGGCGGCTAGAGCGTGAACCACATTTAATCGCCAGTAGCATTAGCGGCCCCTCACGACCACATCCTCGTGACAGACACCCATCGCCACCACCATTAAGAGAGCCGGAAGCGCCAGGCCTTCAACCTATTTGGCAACGACTCAACATTTTAGATCAAGACGGGCGAGCCATAATTGGACCGCCTGAAAACCTACATCACCTTGAAGATGGTCAGCATCAAGCACTAGTCGAAATAACACTGGATGATCAAGTTATTGGGTATATCTCCATCGTCCAGATGGATGAAATATCAGGGCCTTTAGCAGAAAGCTTTTTCAAACAACAAACGACGCATGTAAGCACTATCGCATCGATTACCGTGTTGCTTTCATTCCTTATCTCTTTGTTTCTTGTTAGGCGATTTTTGAAACCATTGCGTGCTTTGTCGAAAGGTGCCAAATCTATCGAAAATGGCGATCTCGATTTCTACATTAAAAAAAGCGGCAATGATGAATTGTCCGATCTCATCGGAATATTCAACGGTGTTGTCGAGACACTAAGAAAACAGAAAACACTTAGAGAACAGTGGTTATCAGATATTTCACATGAACTTAGAACGCCTATCACCGTGCTTAGAAGTGAACTAGAAGCGCTACAAGACGGTATCCGATCTCCTGAACCAAAATACATCGACTCGTTACATCAACAAATCATCACACTAGGTCAACTCGTTGAGGATCTTCACCAACTCTCCCTGTATGACATCGGATTTAACCTCAATGTTAAAAACAACGTTGATATACATAAACTGATTGATTCTGTGATCGTTCAAAACTCGATCCGTTTAGAACAAAAAAACATCACATTAACAAAGCACTATGACCATTCGGCGCCACTGTTTACCTCGTGTGATGAGAGATTACTGACACAACTGTTTGTGAATCTGTTGGAAAATAGCGCACGATACACTAGCGATAATGGGCATGTATCGATAGATGTTACCGACATTAGTGATAGTATTATTATCAACGTTGAAGACAGTGATCCAGGTGTACCTGATGCATCACTTCCGCGTTTGTTTGAGAGGCTTTACCGCGTTGATAAATCGCGCAGTCGCTCAAGTGGCGGTTCTGGACTTGGCTTATCTATCTGTAAAAATATCGTTGAAGCGCACCAAGGACACATTACTGCCGACCACTCAGAATTGGGTGGACTACGAATCATCATAGCGTTACCAAAGGAAATAAAATCGTGATTTTAGTCGTCGAAGATGAGCCTGCATTAGCAAGTGTACTGTGTGAGTACTTAGAGCACTCTGGCCTTGAAAGTCATCATATTATCGATGGTAACCTTGTCATTGACTGGGTAAAGCAAGCATCGCCTAAACTCATTATTCTCGACCTCATGCTACCCAATCGAGACGGGTTGGATATTTATCGAGAGCTGAGAACGTTCAGTGACATCCCAGTGGTTATGGCGACAGCCAAGGTCGAAGAGATTGATCGACTCGTTGGGCTTGAACTGGGTGCAGATGATTATATATGTAAGCCGTACAGCCCGAGAGAAGTGGTTGTGAGGGTGAAAAATATTTTGCGCCGTTCCAACAAGCCCCAAGCCACGTCACCAACGAACGCCATTGATATTGATGAATTGAGTATGACCGCCGTCCTATGTGGTATTAAGCTAAGTTTAACGCCAGCTGAGTTTCGGCTTTTGCACCTTCTCTATCAAAATGTTGGCCGCATTTATAGTCGCGATCAATTGATTGATAAAATCTACGACGATAGAAGAGTGGTCAGTGATCGCACTATCGATAGCCATATTAAAAACTTACGCAAAAAAATGGTCTCGATAAATGAAAAATGTGACTACATCAAATCCATTTACGGGATAGGTTACAAACTAGAAATAGAATAATACGAATCATAAAGCCGCTTTCATCAGCGGCTTTTTTCGTTCTAAAGCGAACATAATTCAAAGATGGGATCAGCGTTAATCCCAGTTGAGAATCGACCAGTTCAGTTGATCGGCTAACGCTTTTAAACGCGGACATGGGTTCACCAGATAGGCAAAATCGGCATGTTCACACAAAGGTAAGTCGTTGATTGAATCCGTATAAAAGTGGATATCTGAGTAATTGGTTTCTTGATTGTCTAACCACTCTTTTAAACGCGTCACTTTGCCTTCACGATAGCTTGGTACGCCTGATATTTGAGAAGTAAAACGGCCTTGGTTTTCAATCAAATCAATACCGAGTGCATTCTCGATACCAATCTTACGGCCGACCGCTTCTACTAAGAAAGTGACGCTGGCTGAGATGATCAACATGTCGATATCGTCACGCTCTAACTGCTCAATCAAAGGTTTCGACTGCTTGAACTGTTTAGGCAAAATATGCTGTTCAACACACTCTTCCACCAAGGCGGTGACTTGCTCTGTTGGCATATCGGCTAATGGCTGCATGGAAAACGTGAGGTAATCTTCCATGTTCAGTTTGCCTTCCGAATACAGGCCCATTAAGCGTTTATCTTCATCAATAAAGTTGGGCGCAGTGGCAATGCCCTTTTCAACCAAGAACTCATTCCAGAGCATCGCTGCATCGGCATTGATCAGCGTTTCGTCCATATCAAATACATACAAAGGTTTGAACATCTTAGGCTCTCACAGGTTGAATTTCGTTAAGGTTAAACAGGAGTTCAAGTTGGCTGCCGTTTGCCAACAGTCGCTCAGAGGAACGGTTAAGTAAATCGACAGTTAATTCACATTCATCGACGTCCACTTGGTAGCGAATCACGTTGCCCAAAAGCTGGTGGTTACGAATCGTGCCCGTTTTCGGCGCAGAGATATGTTCGCCATATTGTCGACCTTGCTCTTTCACGTAGATAGACTCAGGTCGAATCGCCACTTTCCACTCTGTTTCAATATTGAAAAGTTGCTTGGCTTTGTTCGCTTGCACCAGATTGTAGTGACCCATGAACCCAGCCACAAATTCATTGGATGGTTGAGTGTAGATCTCTTCGGGTGTACCTGCTTGTACGATCTCGCCTTTGTTCATCAAGAAGATACGGTCAGACATGATCATCGCTTCCTCCTGATCATGAGTCACGAAGATCGTGGTCAGATTCATCTCTTTCTGAATATCTCGGATCTGTTGGCGTAGGTGTTTACGGATCTTAGCATCCAGTGCAGAAAGCGGTTCATCAAGTAGCAGAATACGCGGCTTGACCACCAAAGCTCTTGCCAAAGCCACACGCTGACGCTGACCGCCTGATAGCTGATGCGGGTAGAATTTCTCTTTACCCGTTAAGTCCACCAGTCCAATCACTTTCGCCACTTCACGTTTAATCTCGTCAGCAGCAAGCTTTTTCATCTTGAGGCCAAACGCAATATTGCCTTCAACCGTCATGTTCGGGAACAGCGCATAAGATTGAAACACCATGCCGATGCCACGTTGTTGCGGCACTTGGTGAGTAATCTCTTCACCGTTGACCCAGATCTCGCCACCATCAACAGGATTCAGGCCAGCCAAGCTGCGCAGTAGAGTCGATTTACCACAGCCACTTGGGCCAAGCAGAGTAATGAATTCGCCCTTCTCGATGGAAAATTCAATATCTTCAAACACCGTGTTGTCACCAAAGCTTTTGGTAAGGTTTTTCGCATTTACATAGCTCATTATTTTGTTCCCTGGCTGAAACGACTTGCCAACCAAGTCAGTAAGAAAATAAACAGGAAGTACGTCATCACTAGGGCTGACGTGAAGTGGCCGCTGGTTTGACGCATGTTGTATAGGTAGATTTGCAGTGTCTCGTAACGTGTACCCACCAAGATGTTGGCGAACACGAACTCGCCCAATAGGAACGAGAACGACAAGAACAGCGACGCCATTAAGCCTTTCTTAAGGTTTGGCAGAATAATCAACAAGAACGCCTTGGTGGTGCTTGCACCGAGCAGGTGTGCCGCGTCCATCAAATCGTGCAGGTTAATCGCTTCAAAGCTGTTGGCAATCGCGCGATACATGAATGGCAACGCGATGGTGAAGTAAGTACCAATCAAGATCCACGGTGTGCCTATCAAGGAAATTTCACTATCGGCATATAGCTGAAGCAAGCCAACCGACGACACCACGGGTGGCACAGCGAATGGCAATAAGATCAGGATATTCATCACCTTGTCGAGTTTCGGGAAATAGTAAAACACCACGAAAATCGCAGGCAAGACCAACACCACACTCAATGACAGTGCTGCCACACAGATAAACAGTGAACGACCAAAAGCTTGCAAGAAGCGAGGATCCGTCAGCAGGTTGATGTACCAATCTAACGTGAAGCCATCCGGCAGGATAGTGGCGCCCCAACGCGAGGAGATCGAGTAGATAAAGGTCGCTAAGATCGGAATCATCATGATGCCGACAATCGAATAGACAACCGTTTTATGAAAGCGAGTATTTACGGTGTTCATTACTTTCTCTTCCCTGCGTAGCTTTTACTGATCAGCCATTGGTTAATCACTGTGATGAAGGCCAGCATCGCCATCAGAATCACGGAAATTGCAGCAGCCAGGTTTGGTTCTAGGAACAGGTCGCCCGATACCAAGCTCGCAATTCGAATCGTAATCACGTTGTAGTTGCCCGAGGTCAACGCATACACACTCGCATAGGCGCCAATCGCGTTGGCAATCAAGATGATGAAGGTGCCGAACAAAGCCGGAGATAACACAGGCAGCGCTATTTTGGTCCAGTATTGCCAAGTTTTCGCGCCAAGCAATGCAGAAGCGGCTTGCCAGTCGTCACTCAGAGCATCAAACGCTGGATAGAGCAACAACACCGCCAATGGGATCTGGAAGTAGATGTAAATCGCCAGCAAGCCCCACTTGCCGTAAAGGTCGAAATCACCCAGCAATCCATACTGCTTGAGCAACAAGGTAATCGCACCGTTGGTCCCAAGGATGATGATGAAAGCGAAAGACAACGGAACGCCAGAAAAATTACTGCTCATGTTGGTGAAAGCAATCACCGCATCGCGGATTTTAGAATCAACGCGGCGCAGTGAAGAAACGAGCAGAGTCGCAATCGCTAAGCCAACAATGCTCGACCAAATCGACAACCATAAACTGTTGCCAAAAGCCTGCATCATAAAGGCAGAATCGAACACTTCAGCGTAGTTTTCGAGAGAGAGTTCGTCGTCATAGAAGAAGCTGTTGATCAGCACCCAAACCATAGGTGCCAGTTGGAACAGATAGAAAAACAATGCGAAAGGCGCAAGCCACAAAGCGGGCTTGAAGCGTTGAAACAAAGATTTGGTTTTGGGTTTAAGCGCAGAGCCATCGCTCTGCGTGATTACAGAACTGCTCATAGGGCCAACAATTCCTGAGTGTAAGATTTATCGTGATCTAAGTTGAGTAGCTGACACACGCTGCCGCAGATGTCGGTCTGTTTCACTGCACAAGCTTGGTGTGTAAACTTATCGCCAATCACAAAGAAAGGCACTTCACGCTCTTCAGGCAGAATGCCACCATGAGACAGGTCATTGTTCATGCCATGGTCACTGGTGATGATCACTTGATAACCATCATCTACCCATTTCTCAAGGTAGTTCGATAGGTAGATATCCGCGCCACGAGCACTATTACGGTACTGGCGAGAATCCAGCCCGTGCTTATGTCCCATGTCGTCAATGTTCATTGGGTGAATCAATAAGAAATCAGGCTGATGAGTGACGCGCAGGTGCTCAGCATCCAAGAACAAGGCTTCATCTGGGTAGTGGTCCCAGTGGTAGAAACAACCGTGTTGGATGTTCATGGTTTCATCGTTGGTGAAACGGTCACGTACTGCATCAAATGGCGCTCGGTTATATAACTCGCTCACCCAATGATATGCCGCTGCAGCCGTCACTTTGTTCTGCGACTTCGCCAAGCTAAATACCGACTCGTGATTCGATAAACGCACGATTTGATTGTTGACGATGCCACTCTCGACAGGGCGAACCCCAGTTAAAATGCACTCATACAGTGGACGGGACATAGATGGCAGCTCACACTGCACAGGGTAAAGCGTGGCGCGCAGCTTGTTTTTTTGCGTGCTCTGCGAAGTGCTCTGTTTATTCTGCAAATCGCCCTGTTTCTCATGCATATCGCTTAGTTCTAGAAGACCGTACAGGTAGCCCATGCAATCACGGGCTACCTGATAGTTCAGTCCATCTAGAACAACAAGGATAACCTTATTGCTCATGGTCTATTCTCTATTGCTTGTTTCTATAAGCCACCTATTGAAGGTGGTGTGTTAAGCGGGGTTATTGCTGGTGAATCAATACGCTTTCTTGCCATTGACGTGGCAGGCGACGTGCTGATTTTTCCCATGCTGAGAAGTCAGTCACTGGGTGAACATTGCTGTATTCATCGTTTGAGATCAGCTTGTCTTGTACTGATTGAGGTAGCGTAATGTTGCTGCGGATTGGGCGTGCGTAACCTTCTGCTAGGTTGATTTGGCCTTGGTCGCTGAAGATGTATTCACGAGCCAACTTCGCCGCGTTCGGGTTTTGTGCGTATTTGTTAATGATGGTGGTGTAACCAGAAATCACTGAGCCATCTTGTGGAATGCTTACCGTAAAGCGCTCACGGTCGATCTTGTCGCGGTAGTTCAGTGCGTTGAAGTCCCACATGATTGCCACTTCCACTTCGCCTTTTTCAAGATTCGCGATGCTTGGGTCGGTGTAAGACAGACGGCCTTGCTTCGCTAATTCACCAAAGAATTTAATCGCTGGTTTTAGGTTCGACTCGTCACCGCCATTAGCAAATGCAGCCGCTAAAATCGCGTTGTTTGCTTGCGCTGCTACGCCTACGTCACCGACTGTGACTTTGTAGTCACCTTCTAGTAAGTCACTCCAAGTTTTCGGCGCATCTTCAACAAGGTTGTTGTTGGAAATGAAAGAGATGGTGCCAGTGTAAGCCAGAGCCCAGTGACCATCTTTGTCTTTTGCCCAGTCTGGAATGTCATTCCAAGTGGTTGGTTTGTATGGCTGAGTGACGTTTTTCTTTACGGCCACACGTGCGAATGCGAAACCCACATCACCAATATCAGCGGTTGCGTTTTTCTTCTCTGCTTCAAATTTCGAGATCTCTTGCGCCGAGCTCATATCGGTATCCTGATGCTTCAAACCGTAGTTTGCTTTCAGGTCAGTCCATGTGCCTTTCCAGTTTGCCCAACTGTCTGGCATACCCACACTGTAAACTGCACCCTCTTTTTGAGCGGCTTCAATCAGTGACTCAAGATCAGCATCCTTCGCCATCGCTGGCATTGAAAGTGTTGCCGTTATTAGCGTTGCGCCGATTAATTTTGCAGGTGAACCAATCAGTTTGGCTGGCGATACAGTTGAACGGCTAAGCAAAGTTTTCATTGTCTCTATCCCTCTGGACTAGGTCAGTAAGTTCGTTTTGTATGCTATAGCCGGAATGTGACGGTTTGCCGTAAGTTATTTGACAGTTCGAGTGCATTTACGTGGCAGTTATATTTCACTCATATGACAATAAGCCATTGTTTACTGTCACATTCCTGTTAACTCCATGGTTTACCTTATTAAGCACACGAACTTATGGACTAGATCAGTAATGAGAACATTGGGCACCGGGCAATCAGGGACACAGTTAGGAAGAATTAAGGCGAGTATTCGAGAGCAGCTTCAATCAGGTATCTTCATTGAAGGGCAAAAACTGCCATCAGAAAGAAACCTTAGCGAACTGTTTTCCACCACACGAATCACGCTCAAAGATGCGTTGGTGTCTCTGGAAACCGAAGGTTTGATATACCGAGAAGAGCGCCGTGGCTGGTATGTGTCACCCGAACGTGTTCGCTATAACCCATTGTCACGTTCTCACTTTCATCAAATGATCCGCGAACAACACCGCATAGCAGAAACCAGACTGCTCAGCACCCGTACAGAGATGGCGACAGGCGATTACGCCAAAGCATTAGAGATAGAGCAGATAACGCCAATACACGTGATTGAGCGATTACGCTTTATTGATGGCAGAGCGGTGCTGTTTGTTGAAAACGTCTTAAAAGCGCCGTTGTTTGAGAAGGTGTTGTCAGAAAACCTTACCATGTCGCTGACAGGCATCTACCGAGAAAAATACGGCTACGAGACCAAACGATCGCGCTTTGATGTGATACCCACCTCTGCCCCTGCGCATGTCGCCAAGGCATTAAATTTGGCTGAGGGTCAACCGGTGCTGAAGATCTGCCGTGTGAACTACAAGCAAGATGGCGAGTTGATGGACTGCGAACTGGAATACTGGCGACCAGACTCAGTAGTGATCCACATTGATAGCATTGGCTAGTACCACATCCTCTTAATGCGGTAGCAACACAAATACAAAAACTCCGACTGATTCAGTCGGAGTTTTTTAACAATCAAACATTAAGGTGCGCGAATCATCTAGCTCATGAATCAAGCTTGAGGAACTTCCTTACCCTTGTTGAATCTGGGTTAGTGAAGAACTTCTCAGGGTTGGATTTCTCAATCAAGATGCCCTTCTCAAGGAATACCACCTGATCCGACACCTGACGCGCGAATTCCATCTCATGAGTCACCACCACCATGGTGTAACCCTCTTGCGATAGCTTCTTCATTACCAGTAACACCTCTTCGACCAATTCAGGGTCGAGCGCGGAGGTTGGCTCATCAAACAGCAATACATCCGGTTCCATCGCGAGAGCTCTGGCAATCGCGACACGTTGCTTTTGCCCACCCGATAACATGCTTGGGTAACTCTCTAGTTTGTGTGACATCCCAACCTTGTCGAGTTGCTTACGAGCCATCTCCTCGGCGTCTGATTTCGCTATCTTCTTAACATGAACCAGCGCTTCCATGACGTTTTGCAACACGGTGAGATGCGGCCATAAGTTGAAGCTTTGGAAAACCATTCCAAGACGCTCTCGAAGTTTCGCCAACTCTTTGTATTTGAGTGGCTTACCCGTTTCAGAGTTGATACCAATACGCTCATCACCCATAAAAATCGTGCCGCGCTCTGGCTGCTCTAACCAGTTCATGCAACGCAGTAGCGTCGATTTCCCCGAACCTGACGAGCCGAGAATACTCACCACATCGCCTTTGTTGATGTTGAGGTTGATGTCTCGCAGTACTTCGATGCCATCAAACTGTTTCGACAGGTTTTCAACCTTGATGATCGTCTCTCGTTCTTCCAATAGTGGCTCGCACTCAATCACTTCCAAATTCACGCCCAAAGAAGGGTTAATCGGTGCTTCCGTTTCAATAATCTCTGATTGTTTAAGCATGGCTAAGTCCTCTAAGTTCAACTTTGGTTTGGATTCGTTTGGTGATGCTTTCAAGTGCAATACTCACGGCCCAGTAGAGCGCGATAGCAATGATGAACGCATTCAATGGGATGAAGTACGTTGATTGAATGCTGTTGGCGGCCGCGGTAATTTCTGCGACGGTGATGATGCTAAGAAACGCAGTGTCTTTTAAGCAGATGATGAGTTGGTTCGTGATCAGTGGAACCGACTTAAACAACACATTTGGGGTAATAACTCGGGTAAATGTTTTGAATTTAGAGAAGCCATAAGCGTGCGCCGCTTCGATGTAACCTGGCTCTAATCCTTTACGAACACCTCGGAAAATCTCACAAAAATAGGTACCGTGATAGAGACTTAGCGCGATGATTCCCGCTGTAATCGCATCGAGTCGAATACCAACCTGCGGCAACCCGTAATAGAGCAGGTACGCTAAGATAAGAAACGGCAAGGTGCGCATCATGCCTATCAAACTATTGATGGTGTACTTCACACCAAGTTTTGAGTTTTCGAGGCAATACAACAAACCAATACCGATGACGAAACTCAAGATTGAAGACGAAACAAAAAGATAAAATGTGGTCACAAACCCTGAAGCAAACAGCTCTTTTTGTTGCCAGATAATATTCCATTCTTCCATATTTACTCCTTAAACTTACCCGCTCAATAACGCATCACAAGCAGGTAAATGGTGTAGCTGACCAAGTAGTGATGACGGCCAAACTGTTGCTGCTACTGTAAACAGATGTATGCACTTATTGCTGCAGATAAGTGGCTCGGTTTTCAGCCACAGCTTGCAACTTCACCAACACGCCAATAATCAACATGTAAATGGCACCGGCACATAGAATCGGCCCAAGTGGTTCATAGGTAACCGCAGAGATTCGATTGGTGACACGAGTTAGGTCGACGATGCCGATCACCGCAATCGCTGGGCTGCCTTTGATTAAGAACGACATCTCATTGACTAGCGCTGGTAGGCTCATAATCACCATTTGCGGGAACATGATGCGGCGAAAGTAAGTGATGCGTCTCATACCAATGGCGTCAGCCGCTTCCATTTGCCCTTTTGAAAAGTTAAGAAAGGCGTTGCGCCAAATCTCTGCATTGAATGCCGATGTATTGAGTGTGAGAGCTAAAATGGCAGAAACGTGTTTATCTAAATTGATGCCAAATGACGGAAAAGAAAGGAAAATAAACAGAGCCAACGTAACCAAAGGCGTTGCTCGTGCCCAACTAACATAAATGCCCAACATTTGATCCACAAACGGGATTTTCATCATTCTAACCAAGGCAATCATTAAGCCGATGACGACACCTAATACAATCGATACTGCCGATATCCATGCCGTTGCCCACGCGCCCTGTAGTAACTGTTCCCAAGCGTAATAATCCATAAACGACCTCTTTGATCAGCGACTTCTTTCGATAGATTGTGCGCCAAAGACTCATGGGTTAAACCGCTTTGAACCCATTGGCATGGACACAAACAGCCGCTAACTGTTTGTGTCGGCGCATGCTTATTCATCTATTGAACGGCTGTTAGCTTGTGATACTGCTCAACCGAAGTGATGGCTTCTGAAGGGAGTTGGTCGAACGATTCACCGAACCACTTCTTCTGCAACTCTGCCATTTTTCCTGTTTGCTCAAGGTGTAGGAAGAATTCCGTTAGGTAAGCCAAAAGCTCAGGATTATCTTTAGGAACTGGCCAGCTAACGAAACCTGGGCCAGAGACTGCTTCGCCTTTTTTGAATACCTTTGACTTCGACTTCACTACCTCGTTAACTGAAACCACACTGTTGATCACATAGTCTATTCGGCCGATTGCCAAGTCGGAATACGCTTCTGGGTAGGATTGATACTGCACCACTTTACCCAAAGATTTGCCTTGTGCTTCGAGCATCACTTCGAGCTCTGGAAGCCTTTCTAGCAAAGCACTGCCCGCTTGTAAGCCCACTGTTTTTCCATCTAAATCGGCTACCGTATTAATATCTTCCGCGTCAGCTCTGGTTAAGAAGTAATGCTGCGCTGAAGCGATAGGTGGAGTGAAATCAAAGGCCTTCAAGCGAGCATCGGTAATGATCGCGCCAGTTAACGCCACATCATATTGACCCGCAGATACCGAAGCGAGTAGCCCTGTCCAAGGTAAGATCTCTTGTTCGATATCGAACTTCGAATATTCACGTAACTCATCAAGCAAATCTTTGTTAATCCCCGCAGGCTTACCGCGGTCGATATAGTTGAATGGAGAGTAGTTGTCTTCTGTCGCCACTTTCATGAAGCCTTGCTTTTCGATGGCTGCAAGCTCCGATGCTTGTGCGACTCCAAAACAACCCAGTACAACTGTCGCTGCCGCTGTTGAAACCCATACCTTCATCGTCATTCCCTGTTTCATACGCTTTCCTTATCGAGATTATTTGCCTGCCTTTACTTTATGAACGGAATGCATCGGAGACGTAGAGCCAATTTAATTTTCAGGTTGGGACAGAACGATTTTCTAGTTTGGGACAACGTAATTTTCGGGGTTGAGAGAGAGCAAAACACACTCTTAAAACATCAATATGAACTCTGGCGCATTTCTTGCTCTTTTATACAAATTGGACTGAGGTTCACTGAGAATAAGGACTGTATCTCATGGCGATAAATCACAATTGTTTCATCGAGTTTGATTCCAAAAGAAGCCTGCAAGAACAAGTACGTAGCTATTTGGTAACGGCGATATTGAATGGTATTTTTCCGGCTGAACAAGCGCTTCCGTCTTGTCGTAAGCTGTCTAGCCAATTGGGTGTTTCACGCAATACTGTCTCCTTGGTGTACGACAGTTTGCTCGACGATGGCTACCTCATCAGTAAGCCTCGCAGTGGTTATTACCTTTCAGAAAAGTATCAAAATCCGAGTGATACTATCGACGCGAGTTTGGATCATTTTGAATCAGCCGACAGCGACAATGCACCGGATTGGAGCAAACGCGTTAAGCTGCAATTGGGCCAATACCCACGCATCGTCAAACCCTCGCATTGGAGTTGTTACCAATACCCATTTATTTTTGGCCAACCCTCTATCAATGACTTCCCATTAGCTCAATGGCGAGAAGCGACAAGAAAGGTCACCTCAGACCCACATGATCACCGCTGGCTTTGCGACAAGGTCGATAAAGACGTCGACATGCTGGTCGAACAGATACGCACAAGGGTGCTCCCACAGCGCGGTATTCATGCCCAAAGTGATGAGATCCTCATAACCTTAGGTTCGCAGAATGCGCTGTATTTGATTTCGACTTTGCTGATGAACCATCAGAGTCGAGTCGGAGTCGAGAACCCCGGCTACAAAGAAGCGAATCACATCTTCAATCTCTCTGGCGCGCAGTTACACCCGCATCAAGTGGATGAACAAGGATTGAGATTCAATGAGCACTCTTCACTGTGTGATCACTTCTATGTCACGCTTAGCCATCAAGCTCCAACCGGCGTCACCATGAGTGATGAGCGTCGAACTCAGTTACTTGAAATGGCCAAAGCCAATGACGCGGTAATTATCGAAGATGACTATGACGCCGAGTGCAACGTGGAGTGGAATCCTAAACCCGCGCTAAAAGCCAATGACAAGGAAGGGAGAGTCATCTACGTCAGCAGCTTCTCTAAGCTATTAGCACCCGGCTTGAGATTAGGCTACATCGTGGCACCTGAAGAGTTGATCTACGATCTTAGAATACTGCGTCGCTTGATGTATCGACACGCACCAAGCCGCGTTCAGATGGAAGTGGCGCACTTTATTGAACAAGGCTACTACGACAGCTTTGTGAGGCGCTTTAGGGAAAACACACGCCAGCGCTGGAAGCTGATCAACGATGCGGTCTTGAAGTACCTACCTGACTGCAAGCGACTGGCTCAAAGCGAGCAGGCCAACTCTCTGTGGCTACAAACGCCCAGTCACATCAATAGCCAACGCTTAGCGTCACGAGCCGCACAAAAAGGGATTTTGATTGAGACAGGGTATTCTCACTTCATGACCGAACCTGAAACGAAGTTGAGCAATGAAACTTCATCCGAATTTGATCCTAATTCTTATTTCAGGTTGGGCTTTCACGCCATCGACAAAGATCTGATCGCACCCGGTATCAAAGAGCTGTCAGAGGTGATGAAGATCTAGCATCACTTAAAAGCAGTTTGACCAGACTGATTTAGTGAAAGAACGTAAAAAGAGCATCAATCGATGCTCTTTTGTCGTTTCTGAAGGTTAGGTTTGGCACGTTGAAAAGAACGGGGAATTCTTTGTCAAAGTGCCTTGGTTGCTGTGCTGGCTATCTTATTGGAGACTTAAGAAGCGAGTTCAAACAACACTTCATCAATGATCTTAACGCCTTTCTTTATATCGCTTGGCTGAATAACCAAAGGTGGCGCAACGTGAATGCGGTTATTCACAATGAAGGTCAACAGGCCTCGCTTGGTCAATTGCGCTTTCAATTGCCCCATTTTTTCATTGCTTAAAGGTGTTTTACTTTCACGATCTTCCACCAGCTCAACCGCCCAGAACATCCCTTTACCGCGCACATCACCAATCATAGGGTGCAACTCTTGAAGGCTCAGTAGGAGCGGCCCTAGAACGCTGTTACCGACGTTATCAGCATGTGTGACAATGCCCTCTTGCTCCATCACATCGAGCGTTGCAACGATAGAAGCCATCGCCAAAGGGTGACCAGAGTACGTTAAGCCGCCCATAAAGAAGTTTGACTTAAAGTGCTCAACGATCGGTTCGCTGACCACCACGCCACCAGCCGGCACATAACCCGAGTTCACCCCTTTCGCGAAAGTAATCAGATCTGGCACGACATTAAAGTGCTCAAACGCAAACCACTTACCCGTGCGACCAAAGCCGACCATGACTTCATCGAATATCAACTGAATGCCATGTTTGGTTGCCAGCTCACGCACGCCGATAAGGTAATCTTTGGGCGGAATGAGAAAACCAGCCGTTCCCGGAATCGTCTCTAGGATAATCGCCGCAATCGCCGTTGGTCCTTCGCATTCAATCACTCGCTCTAAATGCTGCAGGGCACGCTCACTCTCTTCTGCCTCAGTCGCCGCGTTGAATTCGCTTCGATAGAGAAATGGATTGAAGAAGTGAACGTGCCCACGGCTATACTCGTTTGGAATTCGACGAAAATCCCCCGTCGCAGCAATAGCTGTACCTGTATTGCCATGGTAAGAACGGTAAGCAGATAGCACCTTGTCGCGCCCTGTGAATTGTCGCGCCATGCGAATCGCATTTTCGTTGGCATCTGCCCCTGCATTGGTAAAGAACACCTTCTTAAACGAGCTTGGCGCTTTCGACAAGATACGCTTAGCCGCCAAACCACGAGTGAGGTTGGCGGTCGCAGGGGCAACGGTCACTAATGAATCAGCCTGATCTTTAATCGCTTTGATCACTTGTGGATGCTGATGACCAATGTTGGTGTTAACCAGTTGGCTACTAAAATCAAGGTATTCTTTACCTTCGTAGTCCCACATTTTGCATCCTTGCCCACCCGCAATGGCGATAGGCTCCGCTGCTTCTTGAATCGACCAAGAATGAAATACGCTCTTGTCGAGGTCGATAATATCTTGGTTCACAAGCTGTTCTGTTGATACTTCCATTTCATCGTCTCCATTAACAACACTAGATTCACAGCCGCTCGTGCTTGGCTCGTCTTCGAGAATGAAAGACACAAAACACGACATTGAAAAGGCTGCGCTATCGGATGGAATAATCTTCATCCCAAACAGGGCGGAGGTCATAGTGTCAGTTTCAACAAAACATTGGGCCAGTACATCAGCCCAAGTCTCATCCCCGATCCAACAATCTGCCTGACCCAATCCAATCGTCGATCTGGCTCTATTCAAAACTCTTAGGTGTGAATAGATTGAAAGGCAGACGAGACAGGTCTCATCGAACGCTAATTAACGCAGCAGCAATATCAAAAGCAAAGAGGTGAGCAAGAGTGGAATTAGGATTAGCGATGACATTGATTCTGTTTGCAGGAGTAGTTCGAGGCTATTCAGGATTTGGGTTTGCGATTATCGTAGCGCTTTCCCTCAGCTTTATTGTTCCACCATTGCAAGCGGTAACCATCGCTATCTTGTTGGACTTTTTAAGTGCCTTTCCTCTGCTCAAGCGAAGTAAAACCACCATCAATATCCGGCTTATTGCGCCGCTGTGTATTGGCATGTTGGTTGCGGTGCCTTTCTCGCTGTATTTCATTAGCACGATATCGGAATCAGGCTTGAAGGCCTTTATCGCGATGATGTCTTTGGTCGCTGGCACGCTGATTATTTTGGACTTACGCCTCACTTGGTTGCACCAACGACACGCGTTTTGGGCGGGAGCCATTTCGGGGTTTAGCATGACCACCGCTTCTTCAGGAGGTCCGCCATTAGTGACGTATTTGATGAACCTGACCATTAAAACCAGTGAACAGAGAGCCACCGCGATTGTGTTTTTTCTGCTGAGTTCAGCGATTTCACTGATCGGCTTCATATGGATTGGCGCATTTAACCAAGAATCGTTCATCACAGGTTTATGGCTATTACCGGCAGCTTTGATTGGCAATGTACTGGGGCAAAAACTGTATCTATCAGTACCGAACTTGTCTGCAAAAACAACGACCGCGCCGATTTTGATCGGCATGGCACTACTTATGTTAATTTCAAATTAGAAGGATGTATTTATGGATAAGATAGCGTTCATTACAGGGGCAACCTCTGGTTTCGGCAAAGCGGCAGCAAAACGTTTCGCAGAAGATAACTGGTCGTTAGTGCTGTCTGGTCGTCGAATCGAAAGGCTACTCGACCTAAAGGAAGAATTAACGGTGCCTGTGCATGTAATTCAACTCGACGTTCGAGACGCAGACGCCGTAAAACAAGCCATTGATTCATTACCCGCTGAATTTTCGTCGATTACCGCATTGGTCAATAATGCTGGGTTAGCTTTGGCACCAGAAGGCGCGCCTGATGTGGACTTGAAAGACTGGCACACTATGATCGATACCAATGTCACAGGCTTGGTTAATGTTACTCATGCGCTGTTGCCTACGTTAATTAAAAAAGGCGCAGGAAGCTCAATCATCAATGTTGGGTCAATCGCCGGACAGTGGCCTTACCCAGGAAGCCATGTGTATGGTGCCAGCAAAGCGTTCGTAAAGCAGTTCAGTTACAACCTACGTTGTGACTTACAAGGCACAGGGGTACGAGTGACTGACCTCTCCCCTGGTATTGCAGAAACGGAATTTACTCTTGTAAGAACTAAAGGTAACCAGACGGCTTCAGACAACCTTTACCAAGGCACTACACCGTTGTCAGCAGAGGATATTGCCGAGCAGATGTTTTATATCGCAACCTTGCCAGATCACATCAACATTAACCGAGTCGAAGTGATGCCGACACGTCAAGCATGGTCTGCGTTCGCAATCGATAGAGATTAAGTTCAAACCGACACATACAAAAAAGGTGGTCTTTTCAGGCCACCTTTATCATTTCTTTCACACGATACTTCAAATATAACCAACGGCATAAAAGACTATGTCTAATTCGCCTCATTACTCTTTTAATGAAAGTAAGATTAGAGATACTCAACTAAACAATTTGCTGCTCATGTTCTTTGTTTGATTCCGTCTCTTTCGACAAGAAACTCGCTACGATCTCTCTCAGTTTGCCTTGGTTAACCGGTTTAGGTAAAAACTCATCCATGCCTACATCGAAGCACAAATGCTTGTCTCGCTGCACGACGTTGGCCGTCAGCGCAATGATTGGAATATGCTTTGCAGCCCCTTCTTCGAGCGCTCGGATCTGCTTGGTCGCTTCGAAGCCATCGAGAACCGGCATCTGACAATCCATAAAAATCATCTCGTATTCGTTGGCTTTGAATTTCTCGACACCAATTTCACCGTTGTCGGCAATATCAACCTCAAAGCCAAGCTTCTTGAGCATCATCTTGGCGACTTGTTGGTTTACTCGCGAGTCTTCAACAACTAAAACTGTACCACTAAATTCTCCGGCAACTGCGACAGGTTTTGACTCTGCTTGAATTGGAGCTTGTTTATCGGCTGGTGTGGCGTTTACAGAGACAATGGGAGCATCTTTAACAACCGCTGCAGGTTTACTTAACGGCACAGGTTCATTGTCTTTAAACGCAACCTCTCCTCTGTTCGGATAGGTAAAGACTGAAGTATCAGCCGCTCTCGCGAGTACCTCACTGATGGTCCATTTAAGCTGATTATCTTGGTAAGGACGCGCAATGTAGGCAACAAAACCGACTTGTTTAGCACGAGCTTCATCTTGCTTTCTAGGGTCAGCAGAGATCATCACTAACTTGGGACACTCGCTACCAAAGCGTTCAACTAAGCTTCTCGCCAGTTGAAAGCCATCAACGGACGGCATTACTTTGTCTATCAGAACGAGATCATAAGGTGATGACTTAGCCACAGACTCTGAAACCAACTCTAACGCTTGGTTTGCCGTTTCACAGCACTCAGACTTAACGCCAAAGGATTGAAGCTGTGTAGACGTTATACGCATGTTCAGCTGGCTATCATCCACAAGCAGAACCGAAACCTTATTGAAATCGATATTGCTTTCATCGGCTTCTAAACACGGGTCAAAGTCAGCCGTAAAATAGAAGGTACTGCCTTTACCTTCAACACTGGTGAGTTCAAGCTTGCTGCCCATCAATGTCACTATCTTCTCGCATATTGTTAGACCAAGCCCTGTGCCTCCATAAATACGTGTGGTACTGCCGTCGGCTTGTTGAAACTTATCGAACACCGATTTCTGTTTGTCTTCTGCAATACCGATACCGCTGTCGACAACCTCGAACCTCACTCTGAGTTTTTGCTCAGGCTCAACCACCTCTTCCAAACGAAGCGAGAGCGTGACGTGGCCATGCTCGGTAAATTTAATCGCGTTACCTACTAAGTTATTTAGGACTTGTCTTAGTTGTATACCGTCGCCAATCACCATGGTTGGGATCTTAGGGTCGATCGCTAATTGGAATCGAAGCCCTTTCTGTTCGGCTTTCACTCGAAAGGTTGATTCAACGTCGGCCGCAATGCCCATCATTTTCATCGGCTCTTGCTGAAGCTCTAGTCGCCCCGCTTCGATCTTCGAGTAATCGAGAATGTCGTTGATTAAGTCGAGCAACGTAAGCGAAGAGGTGTTGAGCATGTTGATGTACTCTTTTTGCTCTTTCGGCATATCCATTTCAGAGAGCAAAGACGACAACCCGATAATCCCATTCATTGGTGTACGGATTTCGTGACTCATATTGGCAAGAAATTCACTTTTATTGCGGTTGGCCACCTCAGCAACATCTTTAGCTTTTTCCAGCTCTTGATATTGTTGACGAATACGTTCTACCGATCGGTTATAGCTACTCTCTAGAGTCGATATCTCATCTTTGTAAGTAGAGTGAGTTGGCGTTATAAAGCGCGGTTTGTTGTCTTCGACCTGTTGTTGGTTGATTTGGGAAGACATAGTCATCAAACGTTTTACGACAAGACGATAGACGATGGTTAAACATACGAGAGACAACAAGAAGATTTTAACGGCTTCGAAGGCGAGCAACAATAACACTCGTTCTTCAAAGTCATCTAGGATCATGCTCAAGTCTGATTGCACCGTGAGCGTCGCCAACGGGAAGTCTGTGCCGCCCATCTGGTGCACCATTTCCCAAGACTGAGAATAAGATTGGCCTTCGGTCTTTTGACCTAACTCTAGAATTTTTTCATCGGGACTTTCGATAAGAAGGTAACTGACCGAAGGGAGGCGAGAGATGCCTTCGGCTTGCACAAACAATTGCTCTCGATCTTCAACCCACAAACTTGCCGTTAAACCAGAAAGGTAGCCAGCCTTGACCTGCTCGATCTGAGAGCTGATAAAAGAAACTCGACTTTGGTACTCTACATACAACCCGAGACCTGTCACTATAACTGTGAATAAGGTACTGATCGCTATTATCATCCCGATCAACTGTCGGGAGAGTCCAACGTAGCGTTTTCCTTTTGTCACCATACACAAATTACCATTATTGTTATCCTAGCAAACTACAATTACTCAACTAGTATAATAGTAGTCATTCATCAAATAACTAGGGAAGGTTATGAAAAAACATCTTATCGTTGCATCCATAGTCAGTTTGTTTTCAAGCAGTTATGCTTCTGCAAACGAACCTCTTCACTACTACATTATTGCGAGCCAAGCGCAACCTTTTCAAATCGAAACTGACGGGTCATCTCACAGAGGAATTGTTTCAGATATTGTGGAAGCCGTGTTTGATGACAGCCAATATGAGATCAACTACCACACCTACCCTTTTAATCGAATGATCGACAAGCTCGATGCGAGAGAGAATCCAAACTGGGTTACCTATGGCAGCCCTAGTTGGGGGAATATTCAATCTGCGAACCTATCTGAAGACCCGATTTACAATGTAAAACACGTATTACTCAGCAGCGGTAAAAAGCCATTTGAGTTCAATACAATCGATGATCTCGATGGGAAAGCCGTGGTATTGCTGAAAGGATTTGAGTATCCGAACTTGGAATCTTATATCCAACAGGGCAAGCTCAACGAGATTCGAGTAAAAGATTACACTGCTGCGTTTCGTGTCCTGAACCGAGCACCTGGCGACACCGTGTTTGTGGAAATGGAATCACGAATCAAATACAACCTAAACGAGCAAAAACTGAGTATTGATGATTACCAGATGCATGAGTTTGGTTCTGTCATCAATAACTACCCTATCCATTTGGCGTTTGACCCTGAGATGGATCCTAAGCTGCAAAGCTTCATCAACCAACGCCTAGACCAAATGAAAGACGATGGACAGCTTGACGACATCGTACAGAGTTACTTATAGCACCAGCGTAACGTAGAACTTATCAACGGATAGCTTAGTCACGTACGTTAACTCTCGTTGATGCCTGACTCTCTAAAACCGAAAAGGCCGCCCTGCTTCATACTAGATAGCAGGGCGGCCTTTTAAATGCGTCTAAGGAGTAATGATAAGCATGCCGCTATCTGAATCGACGAATCAGTGCGAAGCAATTAAATGCAGTTGCTGAGTGCGAAGCTGGTGACGCACTGCCATCAGAATCTTACCCAAATGGTTCTCGCCGGTTCCATCGCCGCCATCGCCCCAGAAGTGGTCTTTGTGCGAATGTTCTTTGATCACCGAATCTCCGGTCTTGGTAAGAAACAGCGCAAACTGTGGATTCTGTCTGAACTTCTCCGTCACAATAAACTGCATCACTTCAACACGAATGTCATACCAATCTTCGCGAACTTGGTCTTCGTAGTCACGACTTAAAGAGAACGCTTCAGCAGGTGTACTGGCTTCCAAAATGGTATTACGTAGCGCTTCGGAGGCAAACTTCATCGCTTGATAATAATGTTCGCTGGTTGCCCAAACTTGATCACCTACCTTGATAGGACAAGCGGCAAAATTTGACAGGTATCCGTTCGGATCTTCGGGTTCGTAAAACAGCACTTCTTTAGCTTGAGCCACAGAATTAGACATAGCCTTCTCCTTACCAACGACATCGCATATTTTTGCTTTAACTTTAAAATTAGTGGCGTTGAATATGACTGTCAAACAACTTAGTTCAAGAGTATGCCATGTGCGTGTTTTTCATCTGAAAAGCGTAATATCACAAGGGATAGGCTAAACGGAACAGTGAGCCAAAGAATCAAGGAGTTGATTAAATCTGGATAGGAAACATGAAAAAACACTTATAAATCAAAGGGTGGCGTTGTGCCACCCTTCTAAATGCAATGGGGATTATTAGTGAATAAGACCTAGCTCCCTCGCTTCTTCCAGACTCAAACCGCTTTCTCTAATTTCTCTTAGAGTCTCGATACGACGACGAGCTTCAGCAGACTTCATTTTCTTTTCTGGTTTGAAAGATACTTCTTCTTCAGCATCCCACTTGTTTGCAATATTTGTCATTTCATCATGGTTGATAGAATTAATGGACATGTTTTCCTCCGAAAAGCACCATGTAATGGACAGGTAATCTGTAGCAAATGCTTTTTCGCTTGTTAAGAAATTCTGTACTGAAGTGTGATGATTCCGACGCTTCACAAAGCTAATTAATAAATGCCTCATTTAAACTTTGCCAAAGCCATTTTCTGCAATTATATTTAAAAGATTACCCATAAGAAATATGGTTTGATCCAACTCTCATTTTCCCCTCTTTCAATGCAATCAAATCCGTTAGCTTTCACATAGGCTAAGGCGAGATTTTCGGCTTAGCCGGAGAATCAGGCTGCGGGAAAAGCACCTGCGCACGATTGATGACCAAGGTTTACCCTGCGACAGAGGGAGATATACTGTTCAAAGGCAGAGACATCTCTACGCTGAAAAGCCGTAAAGATATCTTGGATTATCGCAGCCGTGTGCAAATGGTGTTTCAAGACCCCTTTGGTTCACTTAATCCCACTCACACCATTGAGCACCATTTAACGCGCCCACTTAAGATCCATAAACAGGTAGCCACTAAACAGGCTCTCACAGAACGCCTCAAAGAGTTATTAACGCTGGTGGAGTTACCCATCGAAACGCTCGCCAAATACCCGCACGAGCTCAGTGGAGGCCAAAGACAGAGGGTTAACCTAGCGAGAGCACTGGCCGTTGGCGCTGAGGTTATTCTTGCTGACGAACCCACCTCGATGTTGGACGTTTCGATTCGACTTGGCGTGTTGAACCTGATGCAAAAAATGAAGCAAGAGTTGGGGATTGGCTTTTTGTACATAACCCACGATCTTGCCACAGCACATTACATCGCAGAAGAGACAGCGGTTATGTACAAAGGACAGATCGTCGAATGGGGATCAACCCAGTCGATCTTAACCAATCCACGACACCCGTACACTAAGTTGTTGATCTCTGCGGTACCAGATCCCGATCTGCCATTTGGCGAACTCGTCAAAAATGAGCCAAACTATTCAATAGACGCTGATCGTATTCGAGAGCAGAGCAGTGAAATACAGCATGAAATCAAACAAGTTTCTGATAATCACTTTGTAAAACAGTGGGATAACGTTGCATGAATGAACTAGACACTTGGTTAGAGCGGATCGGAGATTGGTACAAAGACCGAAAGCATGATCAAGTGGACCGGTTAGAACCTTTGATCTTAACGCCTCCAGATGCGCTCTGGGGGCCATTGATCACGGATGAGCAGAGCAAAGGCATCGCATGTTGGCTAGACGGATGCCTGAGAATCTTTACTTTCTATCGCCACCTCGCGGATTCATCGAATCCGGACTTGGCTTCGCAGGAGGCCAACAGCTCAAGCCATCAAGATAAAGCCTACCAATACCTAATGTTTGCCTACAGTAAGCTGCAAGCGGTGTCATGTGACCCAAAATCAGAAGCAGGATTGCAAGAGTGGTGTACACAGCGGCTACAACACTTGTGTGTATTGGCTTTGGAGTTTACGAACCAACAGCAAGAACCACGTTGGAAAGCAGAGTCTGAAAAATTGATCGAGTCGCATGTACGCTTTATGGCAACCCATCCCCGAAACGATGATCAAGGAATTATTCAACGCCATCTCCACTGATCAAGCCCTTCTCGATCAAGCATCAAATCAGAATCTCACCAGAGCTAGATCCGTAGAAAGCATGATCGAGCCTTGATCATGCTTCGGCGTTTAACTCTGTAAGCTATTGAATTTTAATGATTGACTGAATTTTAGGCAAAAAAAAGCGAGTCCCTTGGGAACTCGCAAAAATCTATTCAGTATGATGTAACAAAATATGAGCCAATCTATTAATCACAAGAAAGGACAAAGGTTGTCTATTCGGGATAAATAATAATCAACTAGATGCGCTACTTTGTCATCACTTTGTCAGCGTTAGGTGCGATTTTAATCAGCACCTAATGTGTTCAAAACTATCCATTCAGCGACGGTAAAACAGGCTTATCGCGATAGGATAATGACTAGTGGCCAATCGCCATTTCATCGAGCGCAAGGAACACGTTTTCGTCTAAATGACCTTCATGAACTTGTTTACACACTTTACGACGCACCGCTAAACCAGAGATCAAACGTTCAATGGACAGATGTCGATTGCTGGTGCTATCTCGGTCGTTATATAGCTCAATCAAGCGACTCAGTGTTTCGTATGGGATAACGTCCTCCCCTACTCTCAACCAATCAAGCTTCTCAATGAGCTCTGAGCACTCTTCTTTGATTGAGGCATGTGAGTGCCCTGTCATAGCAGATAAAGCCGTTATGCTGCGTTCTAGAGCCTCTTCAGAGGTATATTTAGAGAGAGTAATCATGATCTCGTCAGCGTTGATCTCAACAGAGTGTTTACGCTGCTTAACTCGACGTCCCAATTTGCCTCTTGGCGACGGTGCTTTACGCTGAATGGGTTCAAACTCACCATCGATAATCTCAGACAGCTCTTCCAGTTTCTGCTTAGACACCATTTCGTTACGAAGTGGGTTCGGCAGCGTTGGTGCCATATTACGCTTACCTGCGTTAGTGGTACGCGCTCTTGAGTAACGTAATACTTCTTCCACATTACATTTGATATCTACCTGATAATCGGTCGTTTTCCCTTTTTCGATCAACGCGGTGATCGTCAAGTGATAACCCCATAGATTAACCAGGAAGGTATCTTCTTGATCCCCGACTTCACCCAATTTTCTGAGCTCGCGGATCAGATCCATCGAGAAACGACGCCAATCGATGTTACGCGCCAATTTCTGGTTGAGCTCACTGAGCAACATGCTATCTGAATGGCGACGTGCCATGCGGCTTCTAAAGTACGAATACACTTGGAAAACCAAGGTATGTTGCTTCAGGATTTCTGGCGGAAATAGGAAGAAATAGTCACGCGTCAGCAGCTCTTCGTAGAACGAAGGTTCCCAAACCAGGATGTATAGGTTCGGTTTAATGCGAATTTCGCCGTCAGAGCCCTCTGTAGGCGCTTCTTCCGATGCTGTAATGGTTCTAGCTAAGAATCGGAAACGATCACTCTTAAAGCCTTCTGGCATGTTCTCACTAAGCCAGCGACCTGTAAGCTCATGCAGTTGGAAATCCGTGAATTCGATCCGATCAATACTGTCGCGGATCGAATCACGTGCAGGGCCGCTGTCTTTCTTGCCACGTAAAGACAAAATATCAGTGATGTAGAGTGGTGTTTTGTTCGGCGTGTGTTTCGCGTCTAGGTGGTAATCATCTTGGTGATGATCATGATATTGAACGGTGAGAGTGAATAACGCGAATAGCGTCATCAGATCGTCAACGGTCATGATATTTTTAGAAGATCGTGTCTCGATTACAGCGCGAGTGCCAGAGATCGAAACCATGGATTTCTGGTAGCTCTTACGAGTTCTAGGTGGCGCTAACGCTTGATCAATAATCCCCGCCCAATTGGTTGGCGAAACAATGAATTGATCCGCTTCATCTTTCATCGTTGGTGGGGTATTCAACCCATGTTCATTCAGTAAGCGCTTGTTTACTTTGGTTTGAGCTAGGGCTTTAGAGCGCTTTTGCTTTTCATTTTGCTTCACGCTTTCTGTCACTAAGCTGGTGGCACCCAGCACCGATATCAATTGGTTTGGGTTCACAAAGCGATGCAACATGGTTTTACCAGCAAGGCCTTCTTCAAAGCGAACGGGGATTTGTTTGAACAATCCGATATTAACTGCAGCTCTCAGCCTTTGCTGTAAGGCTGCGCGAGTGACTTGACCATCGGTTGATTCAATAATCTCAGTGGTGGAAACGTACCCGTCTTTACTGCTAAACCCACGAAGTGAAATTAGGTTAAGAAGCTCAACTATGCTTTTGGTGACACCTTTGAAGTGTTGATATTGTTCTATCCATTCAACGGCTGTTTCAGATACCTCAAATAAATGACCATCTTTGTGGCTTCGTGCCTTAATTAACAATTTCTCTTCTGGTTTCATTTTTGATCCGTATCACACTAACCGTAATTTCACTATAGTTCCTGAATGATAAAGAAAGAATGATCATAAATAAAGAGAATTTATTGGCTTTTAAATAACTGATCTTTTTGATTAATATGATCTTAAATGATTAAGTGATCTAATGATCTGGACGTAACTTTGCTTATAAGTGGCTGAATTTAAAGCATTAAAATAAACCGCCTTGGAAAGCATGATCATAAAGGTTCCGAAACTATGATCATTAAACTTAAGAAAGCATGATCACAGAACATCAGAACGATGATCATTAAGTCATTGTAAGCATGATCATTATTGGTTCGAAAGCATGATCATTATACTTATACAGCTTATCCACAGATCGGAATTCAACATCGGTTTCTAAGTCGCTTTTGACTTGTCTAAGTGGACACTTGTGGTGGCCAATCTATCGGAACAATGATCAAGAGAGCATACTTTTTTATCGTTCCTACCCTATTGAGTGCAAAATTTAGTCTGTATCCGCTGGAAATAGATTGCTTTGATGTATTTAGAGCGGGTGGGTCTTAACTAGGAAGCATGATCATGAAATTGTCATGTTTGTGTATTCTTGGTCTGTGTCGATTGAATTTTCAATCATTGAGCCCTTATAGGCGTTGAATCCCCATTCCAAAAGCATTTGTCCGTAACTTAGTTCATAAATTACATGCTTCCGGAACTATGTTTACTTGATCATTTTTCCGGAGGTTGATCATTTTCAATGTGCAGTTGCTCGGATCAATATTGCTCAGTTTACGCCTTGATCATGCTTCATAATTTGGCGTTATCAATTATCTTACACTGGATGTGATCCATGATCATTCTTCCGGTTAGGTTCCAATCCTCTGTTGTTTTTTGACACCCCATCTTCTCTTCTCTTCTGTTTTGAATTTTTTGGTCATTGAGTGTTTTTTAATTTTTATTGGATTGAAAATCTATAAATTCGAATGCAAATCACACCAACCGTAATCTACGGTTGTATTTCAATCGTTCCGAAGGTTTTTCGTTGAAATTCCATTTACATTGTAAATAAGTGATGCTGTAACATTTAAAATGTAGACTAGAAATAGCATGGTTATACATGATAGAAACAGTCATTTTTGTGTTTGTCTAAGGCGATGTTTCATCAAATTGTAAAAACGCGGTCTATTTTATGTGATTTTACTCATAAATGTATGTTCATGTTTTTGTTGTGTTTGTTGTTAATCGCTGTACAATTTGTACTTAGTTAATCATTACGGAAACTGGCAATGAAAAGAGAACAAACGATTGATAAGCTCTATCAGCTAGCCGAACAAACTCAACAAGTTCAGGCTGACCGAATTGAGATTATTTTGGAAGAGCGAAGTGATGAACATTTCCCTCCAATGTCTAAAGCTATGATGGAGACTCGTTCTGGTTTAACGCGTCGTAAGCTCGATGAAGCGATCACTAAACTTGAAGCTGATGGCCATCAGTTCACAAAGAACAACGCTAATCATTACTCGATTTCATTGACAGAAGCTCACATGTTGATGGACGCGGCAGAAGTGCCGAAGTTCCATGAACGTAAGCAGCATGCTGACAATAAGCCATGGATTATCAACGTACAAAACCAGAAGGGTGGTACGGGTAAATCAATGACAGCAGTTCACTTAGCCGCTTGTTTGTCTCTGAATTTGGATAAGCGCTACCGTATCTGTCTGATTGACTTGGACCCACAGGGCTCTTTGCGTCTGTTCCTAAATCCACAAATTAGTGGGGCAGAGCACGACAGCATCTATTCTGCCGTCGATATCATGTTGGACAATGTGCCTGAAGGCCAACATGTCGATCTAGAGTTTCTTCGTAAGAACGTACTATTGCCAACTCAGTATCCAAACCTGAAGACAATTTCTGCTTTCCCAGAAGATGCGATGTTTAACGCTGAAGCGTGGCAAAGCCTTTCACAAGATCAGTCACTTGATATTGTTCGTCTGTTAAAAGAGAAGCTTATCGACAAAATCGCCGATGACTTCGATGTGATTATGATTGATACCGGCCCGCACGTTGACCCTCTAGTATGGAATGCAATGTACGCGTCGAACGCACTTCTGATTCCATGTGCAGCTAAGCGTTTGGATTGGGCTTCAACGGTTAACTTCTTCCAGCACTTACCAACGGTTTACGAAATGTTCCCGGATGACTGGAAAGGGCTCGAATTTGTTCGTCTAATGCCAACCATGTTTGAAGACGACAACAAGAAACAGGTGTCAGTTCTGACTGAAATGAACTACCTGTTGAATGACCAAGTAATGATGGCAACCATTCCAAGAAGCCGTGCTTTTGAAACCTGTGCCGACACTTACAGCACGGTTTTCGATCTAACGGTGAGCGACTTTGAGGGCGGTAAGAAAACTCTAGCTGTTGCTCAAGACGCAGTACAAAAAAGTGCTCTAGAATTAGAGCGCGTATTACATAGCAACTGGCCTTCACTTAATCAGGGATAACAACAATGGCAATTAAAACATCTGACTTAAATGCAAAGCTATTTGGTAAAGCAAACAAACGTCGCGTAGCAACACCACAAGAAGCGCAAACAGCGGCAAAAGAGCAGGCTCAAGTGATTGAGCTTTCTGTTGCTGGCGAAGATTTGGTTTCATTTGAATTGGTTCGAATTCCTGCGGCTGAAGTGGCTACTCGAACGGTTGTTTTTGAAGAGAACGCTCGTGAGCAATCTTTCTTAAACGAGCACGCGCTTTCTGATGTTCTTACAACATTGAAAGAACGTGGTCAGCAATACCCAGCGGTTGGTCGTAAGAACAAAGACGGTAAGATTGAAGTTCTTGATGGTAGCCGTCGTCGTATGTCATGTATTTTGGCTGACAAAGAGTTCCTAATCTATGTTGCTGAAAACATTAACGGCGAACACGCTAAGTTCCTATCAGACGTAGCTAACGCTCATAAACCGCTTTCTCTTTACGAGAAGGGCAAAGAGATGCAAGCGAAGCTGGATAAAGGCGAAGCTGAAGATCAGAAAGCACTGGCTAAAATGTTCCAGTGCAGTGAAGCTTTAGTGAGTGGTGCATTGAAAGCAGCTGCTCTACCACTTGAATTGCTACAAGCTTACCCAAATGTGAGCGACCTTGGTCGTCCAACTATTGTTAAACTGCACAAGCAGTTTGGTGGATTGACGAGTGAACAGCAGCAAACACTGCTGACTAAGTGTGATGCTTCTGAAGGTTTCGTATGGCAGCGTAGCGAAGCTCAAGGCGTAACTCGTCTAACCAAAGACGTGACCGAAACATTGGAAGGTTGGATTCTTGAATTGGCGCCAGCGCCAGCGAAGAAAGCTTCTCCAAAAGTTGAGCTTATTAAGGGCCGCGTATCATACAGCCGCAAGGGTTCAAACTTGGCGTTGAACCTTAAGAAAGTTGATGACGCAACAATGGAAGAAATCCTCGCCTTCGTACAATCGAAGCTCGACTAAGTCGACGACTTTTCATTACTCCTCTAAAGCCGCTTTATGCGGCTTTTTATTTGGCTGTGATAAACTGTGTTTAGATGAATCTGGACGCTAACTATGACAAACCCAACCAACACTTTTCTACATACACTTTCTAATATTGCTCAGCATAACGATCACCGTTACGGCGTGGTCTTTGATGGCGATTTTTATTGGCAAAACTCTGCTGTTTTTACCTTCCTTCAAGATTCAAACACTCCGAGCATCTTCCAGGTTGGCGGTACGCCATTTGAAGGTGTGATTCATGCTCCAGTAAAAAAAGGCCAACAACTGCTTGGTCGTGAGTGCCAAGTTCTTGTTTGTGATTTTAGAGAGCAGTTCGATGCGAATGGTTTTAGTGCCGCGTTGGGTTCGTTAGTTGGTGGTGGGTTGTTGTTGGTGTTGCCGCCAAAAGTTAATGCCTCTGAAGATAGTGAAAGCTTTGGCCAATGTTGGTTAAAACGTCATTTCGATAAACTGATTTCTGTTTCACAACACAATGAAGCCGGCGATGTAGTTCAAGCAACTCACGCTCTTCCTCAGATGCAAAGCGCCCAAAACGGATTGGATAAATTTGAACAGCAAAACACGGCTGTTGAATTAGTCAAAAAAGTGGTGTCTGGACATCGTAAACGTCCTTTGATTCTCACTGCGGATAGAGGGCGTGGTAAAAGCTCGACATTGGGTATTGCCGCAGCGCAGCTGTTAGTTGAGCGTCACGGTTTTAATATTATTGTTACTGCACCTTCAGTGAAAGCGGTAGAGCCGGTATTTTCTCATGCTGGCCAAGGGTTGGAATCTTGCGAAGTGGTCAACGCTACTCACATTCGCCATCAAGGGGGAAGTTTGAGATTCGTCGCGCCAGATGAATTACTTAAATCCAAGCCCGATTGTGACCTTCTATTTGTTGACGAAGCGGCTACAATTCCAATTCCGATGCTTAAATCCATGGTCGACATCTATCACCGTATGGTTTTTTCGACCACGGTACACGGTTACGAAGGCAGTGGACGAGGGTTCGGTATTAAGTTTGAGTCTTGGCTTTCTGAGCATCGTCCGGGGTGGAAAGGCTTTAAGCTCGAACAACCGATTCGTTGGAATAGCAACGATCCGCTAGAAGCTTGGTTGTTTGATTGCTTCCTACTTGGTAATGACGCATCAGTCACTGAATCGGCGGTTGATGAAATCGAAGGCTTTTCTGCTGACGCAATCAACCAATTAAACTTGGGCGAGTTATCAAAATCAGAATGCTTGGCTAATCCTGAGCAGCTACAACAATGTTTTTCTCTTCTCGTGGATGCGCACTATCAGACCTCGCCAAATGACTTAATGCAATTTCTCAACAATCCAGCAATCCGTTTATACGCCGCTTGGCAGCAAGATAATTGTTTAGGTTGTATGTTAGTGACGGAAGAGGGTGGTTTGGACAGCGAGTTGATTACTCAAATTCAACTTGGAAAACGCAGGCCTCAAGGTCACCTTGCTCCAGTATTACTGGCAAACCAACTTGGCTGTACTCAGGCGGCGACCAGTCGTTGCCTTCGAGTTATGCGCATTGCTGTTTCAGCACGTCATCAAGGTTTGGGTATTGGCCGTTGGATGTTGGCTCAGTTATCACAGCAAACCAGCCAAGCAGATTATCTGGCGACAAGCTTTGGCGCGACCAGCGAATTGATTTCTTTTTGGCGGCGTAGTGAATTTGAAGCTGTGCACATCGGCCACCAGCGAGATCAGGCAAGTGGCTGTCACTCGGTTCTGATGGTTAAGGCGCTTAACTCAAACTCTCAAGGCTGGATAAACCAAGTTCAAAATCATTTCGAGCGTAGCTACTGTTTTCTTGTTTCAGGTTCTTTGGTTTCACTTGAAACCGATATGGTACGAGCGCTGCTGCCAAAGAGTGTCCAAACCGTTAGCGAGTTTGAAACTCAGTTAGTTAGAAATTACGTGAACGGTGGCAACAGTTATGATGCGATCAGCTTCAGCGTACTGAACTTGATTCTACTCAGTAACGATCGAAACATAGGTATTTCTGACTTACTCATCGCAAAGGTTGTTCAGCAGAAAGAGTGGGGGACTTGTGTTGAACAGTTTAATCTTGTTGGTCGTAAACAAGCAGAGATTCAGTTTCGTAAAGATGTCGATGTTTTGCTAGCAAATTTACAGTGTAAATAGGCTAGCCATCATTTAAATAGACTGACCGCTACAAATTAGATTTACAGTGTAAATTAGAATCTTGGATTTACACTGTAAACTGAAGCTCCATATTCAAATCCGTTTTTACCCTGATTATCTGTTACATCACTTCTGTTTCATCTCTCCACTACAGCCTTTAATCTTCTAAAGCTATTCGCCTTTACTATCTAGCCCTACATCGAATCAACATTCAATCGCACGAAATATTCTGAAAAAATTTTCCTATGTATTTGTAAAGGCGAAGCAGATCATAAAATGTGTAAGTCTTATTTATGAGTCATGTTTGCAGAATCGAAAGTAAGTGATGTGACGCTGATTATTCTAATAATGTGATACTCAGCGCAGAATGAATTATATAGACTGAATAACAACTGAGTCATTAGGGATACTCAATTCGAATGTGGGATAACATCGTTACATTGTCGGAAGACAAGCAACAAGTAATGGCATGTCTGCCAACCGGGATTGTGGTTGACGCAAGCTTTGATAACAAGACGCTGCCACCAACCTTGGAAGCTTTGAATGCATCAAACTATTTTCTTTTCGAAGAAGAGGTGTTGCGTTTCGTTACTCTTGCTAAAGAAGGTAAGGGTGAAGCTTATGAAGGAATCTTGATTGCTGAAGTTCGAAATGCCACTGTTGCGGTCGAACTGTCTGATGATGAGATGTTGGCGAGTCTCGTGGTCACTGGCCCCTACAATGGACACCCACTGCGTGGTAGCGACATCATTCAGTGCTTATCTCTAGCTCAAATAACAAAAGGAATAAATAAGTTAGCGCTCAGAAAAGTTCTGATGATGAGTAGCAAACTTAAGCCCGGGGAAAAGTTTACTCAGCCCGTCGCTAAAGGGACACAACCAGTAAAAGGTAAGGATGCTAAGTTTGCCGCTTTGGTTGAAGATATTACTCGCCAAGTCTTGAAGCCTCGCAGCAAAGACGAAGGCAAGATTGATATGCGAGACTTGGGACAAACCATTACCGTTGGTCAAAATGATCACTTAATGAAACGTACCCCCGCTACCAAAGGTATCGCTGGCTTTACCGTTCAAGGCCGAATTATCCCACCGCTTCCTGGGCAAGACAGTTTAATCAAGCCAGGAAAGGGCACCTACATCTCCCCTGAAGATCCCAATTTACTACTCGCCTCACACCCTGGATTGCCCATCATTAAAGATCGAACCATCGAAGTGGATGACGCCTTATGTGTCAGCAACGTCGATGTCTCAACTGGGCATGTTAAATTTAAAGGTAATGTCTTTGTCTCTGGCAACATCGAGCCGGGGATGATCGTCAAGGCGACCGGAAGTGTTACGGTTGGTGGCTTTATCGAATCGGCCGAAGTGCAAGCTCAGGGGGATATCAAAGTCGCGAAAGGCATTATCGGCCACACGACCAAAGAGGGTGAGCCAAAAAGTTGTAAGGTATTCAGTAAAGGCTCTATCACAGCAAGCTACGCACAGAATGCCGAGCTACAAACGGCCAATGACCTTCGACTTGGTGTGCACAGTATGAGTAACGACATTCGCTGTGGTAACAACCTTATCGTGATGGACAGCTTGAAAAAACACGGCACGCTAAGCGGTGGTGAAGCCAAAGTTGGCGGAAAAGTAGAATGTGTCTTCTTAGGTGTTGAGGGAGACACCGCAACTAAGGTACATGGTTTTGCGCGCTACGATGGTTACCGCCAAAAGATAGCCGAGTTGAAGGAAACTTATAAACACACTCAAGAGCAAACCATGGGTGTGATTCGCCAAGAGTTAGAATTTAAGAAGCGCCCTAAAACCGAGAGAAGCGAAGAGCAAGCCCTAGAAATTGAGCAGCAACGTGAGAAGAATAATCTCGCAATTGAAAACACAAAGTCGCAGCTAGATACACTCGAAGCGGAGTTTGCAACCAACCTTGCTGAATGCACTGTAGAGGTACACGAAAAAGTGTATACCCGAGTGACGATTCAATTTGGTGATGAGACAGTCACAACCAAGCGAACCCACGGCGGAAGTGTTTTCTCATTCAACCAATACGAGATCCAATGTTCATTCAAGATGGAGCAAGAGGATATTGCTTTGTAGACTTTTGTGCTGAACACAAAGTTACGTATGGTTAAGGTGCCGATACTGACAAATAAAAAAGGGGAGCTGATGCTCCCCTTTTGGTTTCTACTGATAATGATTTATTTAGGTAGCTTGAGCACTCTAGCTTACTGCTCTCACTCGACCTTGTTTAAGGTCTGAAAGAACCTGTGCTTTTGGACCATCTGCAATGATGCAGCCTTTCTCCATTACGATCACTCGATCGACAATGTCCAACATCGACGTTTTGTGTGTAATCAGAATTAACGTCTCGCTTGGTAGCAATTGGTTAAGTTGGTGTTTGATGTGCATCTCTGAACGGTTATCCATAGCACTGGTCGGCTCATCCATCAACAACACTGGCGGACGGCCAAGGAAGGCTCTAGCAATGGCAATTGACTGACGTTGACCACCAGACAGCAAGGCACCACCTTCACCCACTTGGCGTTCCAAACCTGCCGGATCTTGTTGAGTAAACGCGGTTACCCCTGCACGGTTTGCTGCATCCATCACGTCACGGTCATCTACTAAAGGGCGACCTAAAGTAATGTTGTCTCTTACCGAACCGTAGAACAAGTTACTGTCTTGCGGCACACAGCCTATATTGCGTCGTACGTCGACATGATGCAGTTGTTCCATATCGGTGTCATCAATGCGTACATGGCCCTCTGTGGGCTTGTAGAGGCCCATAATCAGACGTTCTAGTGTGGTTTTACCTGAACCGATACGTCCAATGATCGCCACTTTCTCACCGGGTTTAATATGCAGAGTTAAATCTCTGATAGAAGCCACGGGCGAATCAGGGTAGTGGAACGTCACTTTGTCGAGCGAGATATGACCTTGAATAATAGGGCGGTGGATGTAGCGCTTACCTTCTTCTTGTTCATCTGGCATCGACATGACTTGCTCAATCAGAGTCATTGATGACTTCGCTTGGTTGTAACGAGTCGAAAGCAAAGACAGTTGAACAAGCGGGCCAATCGCTCGGCCGCTCAACATGGTTGCAGCGATCAAGCCACCCATCGTAAGTTCACCTTCTGCAATTAGATACACGCCAAAGATGATCATACCAACGTTAGTACTTTGCTGAACAAAGCCGGCGGTGTTTTGGATGCTGTCAGTGATGCGTCGACTTTTGATATTCCAATTCGCCATGTGAGCAACGGCTTCTTCCCAACGGAATTGGAATTGGCTTTGCGCACTGAACAGCTTAACCGTCTCTAACCCTGCCAAACTCTCGATTAAGTTCGCGTACTTCTGCGAAGCAAGACGAGAGCCTTCCTCAATGGTACGGCGCAGTGGACCTTGGATTAGCAATGCATAGACGATCAAAATGACCACGCCAGCAACGGGAACAAACACAAGGTTTCCAGCCATTAACCAAATTAGCGCTAAGAACATCAGTGCGAAGGGGAGGTCGATTAACGAGCCAATGGTTGCAGAGGTAAAGAATTCACGAATGGATTCGAACTCTTGCAAGTTTTTAGCGAAAGCACCGACAGAAGCAGGCTTCGCTTCCATACGAATCCCCAGTACTTTACTGAACAGTTTGGAGGAAATGAGAATATCGGATTTCTTACCGGCAACGTCAATGAAGTAGCTGCGCATCAATTTGAGCAGCAAATCGAATAGGAACACGACAAAGATACCACTTGCCAGCACCCACAAAGTTTCAAAGGCGAGGTTGGGAACTACCTTGTCGTACACCAAGCGTGTAAACATCGGCGCGGCAATCGCGAAGATGTTGATAAGAATGGAGGCAATCAACACATCTCGGTAGATGTTTTTAGATTCCCAAATCGTGCTCCAAAACCAATGCCCTTTACGTGTTTTTAGAACTTCTGGTGAACGTTCATCATAACGGAACTGTTTCTTTACCAAGAAGTAGCGGCCGATGAATTGTTCTTTCAGCTCTTCGACAGGAATGATGATTGGCACCATTCCGCTTTCCGCAGTAATGATTTCCGCTTCTTGCTTCTCTAAATCGATACTGTTGAGAACGCACGCCTCACCTTGTTTAAGTAGTAAGACCGCAGGCAGTATCAGGTGAGGAATCTTTTCTAAGTCGGAACGGTTTTCTTTTGCCACTAATCCTGCTCGTTCAGCAGAGCGTGGGAATAGGAAAGGGGTTAGCTTTCCATCGGATAGTGGTAGCCCATTGATCAACGCTTCGGGCGAGTTAGCTAACCCGTAATACCGGCTAACGTAGATCAGTGAGTTCAATAGTGGATCTTGCATGTGAGATAACCCTTACAACTATTTATCAACAATGAAGCCTTGGAACACTTCTACGTAGTTATCAGACAGAATATCTAGCTGAGTCTGAGTTTCTATTCGAGACGCGATGGTGGTGACGCCTAGGTTGTGAGCGGTTCTAGAGATCGACGTTAAGGTAAACTTCTGTTTTTCGTCATCAAGGTTATGTGTGAACAGGTAATCTAGCTTCACATAGCTTGGACGGTATTCGTTGATGTAATCCAGTGATTGGAAGTTACGTCCGTAGTTATCGACACCAAACACCGCTTCAGCGTTGCGAATGGTGTTACACAAAAGTGCCGTGTAGTGCGGAACGTTGATGAAGCAGTTTTCTGGAATCTCAAAGTGCAACAGGTGAGCGATTGAAGCATTCTGTTCAAGCGTCTTACCGATCCAACGGATGAAGCTTGGTTGAGATATACTGCTTGGCGAGAGATTAATAGCGACTGGGCTGGTTACTTCTTTTGCATTGAGCTTTTCAACCATCTTCTCAATAACGTATTGGTCGAGAATGTGGCTCATTTCAAGCTGTTCTAGCGCGTATAGATACTGGTTAGCACCGTAACGCACGCCATCTTTTTCAATCGCAGAGAACACCTCTTGGTGATACGTTTTACCAAAGGCATTGTTTGCAGCCTGCAGACGGAAGGTAATGAGGTCGTTGATGATCGCTTCTTCAACCAACATACGCCATTGTTGTTTGCCCATCACTGCGCCGTGATCGTCTGCGGTTACGTAGCCGTAAGCAAGTTCTCGATTCGCCTTGGCACTTGAGAGTGCGTTATCCACCAGCGACATGATTTCAGTACTGGTTTTACGCTTGTTGCTGTAGGTCACACCAAGAGCAATATGTGGATTCGCAGTGCCTGTTGGGTCTGAACCTAGGCTCTGGATACAGTTTACGATGCTGCTCGCGACAAGTTTCAGTTCGCTCTCATCAATGTTTGGCATGATGAAACCGAACTCGTCACTAGAAATACGAGCGATGGTGATATCTGGAGATGAAATTGAAGCTTGCAGCTGTTCAGCCAGTTGATGAACCAAGGCATCACCTTCTTGATAGCCCTTTTCATCGTACTCTTCACTGATAAACTCCGCTTTAAGTACCGCTAAACCACCTAAGCTCGACTCCTCTAACCATTGAGTTAACTGAGACATGTAGTAAGCACGGTTACCTAGCTGAGATACAGGGTCGATATATGCTCTTTCACGTAACTTCTGAGCTTCTTTCGCTTGGTTTTTAAATGCCAGTTCAACTTGAGTCGACATGTGGTTGATACCATCGACAACCAAGGTGAGATCTTTTGTCTTTGGACGAGCCAGAGGTTCGCCAAACTGATTCTTGGCGATCTGATCCATCTTGGTAATGATCAACGAGAGCGGGCGTAAAGCGCGCTTAAGGATCCAAGAGATAGACACTAAACCGAGCAAGAAGATCGTGCCAAATATGCTCAGTAAGCGGATGAATGCTTGCCAAAGTTGATCGTAGGCAGGGCCTGGGTGACTTACGATCTCGACCTCGGCCAATTGCATCCAGCCACTGGTGATCACGCGGCGGTCATGAACAGGCTCGAACAGGTTTAGGTTGGTAAACCACTCTGGTACGCCAGTTGGCTTTACAGGGTATGAGCGGAGAATGTCTTCACCGCTATCGAGAAAGATCAATCGAACGACTGAGTAAGAACTGCCATCAAACAGGGCGTTGATAACAGACTCCACTGCCACCTTGTCCTTTTCTTCTAGGTAAGGGGCGAGAGCCAGTCCAACAGTATTAATGGTATTACTTACCTCAGAGCGTTGCTGCTCCTCTAAGTATCCACGGGTGGTATTGAATTCGATCATAAAAACTGACGTCATCAGCAGTATGAACACTGCAACCATCCCGACCACAAGCTGTTTATATAAAGTCATTGTACCTACTCATCGTAATTGATAATGGGTTTGTTTAATTTTAGAGAGCGCTCACGTGAACGTAAGTCGTTCCATAAGCTCAATCTTGAAGATTTCCCTGCCAACTTGCCGCTGCCTGCTGCCGACTTGATCAACCAAAGGTTTTTACCGTTAAAACTGTAAATTGGTCTTAGATCTGGGCGTTTGGAACCGCGTTTAATTTCAGGGTTTAAGTTGTCCAAAATTAATGGCTCTGCACTCGGTGTTGAGTAGTAAGCTAACACCATGTGGAACTGGTTTAGTTCCAGTGCTTTTACGTACACTAATCGTAATTTCTTATCTGGGACGCCCAGTTCAAGCAAAGAGAAGTATTTTGCGATTGTGAAGTCTTCACAATCACCGGCGTTGCTGCCTAAAAATTCCAGTGGTGTTGCCCAGTAGTCATTCTTTCCCCACAGTATGTTGTCATCGACAAAGTACATCTGGTTGAAGAACTGGTTCACCGACCTGAGCTTCTCTTTTTCACTTAATCCGTCGTATGACGTCATATTTGAGCGCCATGTTGCCACTCGCTTTCCGGCTCTATCGCCGTAGGTTTTGGTCACTGCATCTATCCACCGTTGGTCGCTCTTGTTGAGCGCCACAGAGGTGAAAGAGGTGAGGACCAGCAGCAATAGCGAAATCCGAGACTTCATAGCCTCTGCTCTTGTCTATTTGCTGTGTATTGAAAGGCGTTATCAAACATCAAACGTCATTACTCTTTTAGTGCATTGTTTTGAGCGCTTAATAGTGGCTTCAACATGTACTCAAGCACGGTTCTTTTACCCGTGATGATATCGACAGAGGCGGTCATACCTGGAATGATTGGCAACTCTTCGTTCTGTCCAAAATTGTGTTTTTCGGTGCGCACGCGCACGATATAGAAGCTATTGCCTTCTTCATCTTGAGTGGTATCGGCACTGATGTGCTCTAACACGCCTTCTAGACCACCGTACTTAGTGAAGTCATAAGCACTGAATTTAACGATGGCAGTCAATTCTGGGCGTAGGAACGCGATATCTTGCGGGGCGATTTTCGCTTCAACCAATAGAGAGTCTTCTGTTGGTACAATCTCAACGATGTCCATACCCGGTTGGATAACCCCGCCGACAGTATTAATACCCAATGTTTTAACGGTGCCTGTTACAGGAGAAACCACCACGGTACGGTTTACTCTGTCTTCTAGGCCAACGGCAGATTCGGTCATTGCAGAGAGCTTGTCTTGGGCTTGATTGAGTTTTTCTTGTTGTTCGGAGCGGAAGTTCAGTGCGGCGTCAATACGGCTGAGCATGGATTCTTTGATTGCTGAGCGTAAAAGAGGAATTTTTAGCTCGCTCGAAGTCATTTCTCGGCGAGTGTCGTTCACTTGTCTTTGCAGTTTAAGTAATTCAATTCGTGGTACCACCCCTTCATCGGCGAGAGGTTTGGTGATATCCAGTTCTTGGCGAGCAAACTGGTAGCTCTGTTTTAGGTTTCGAACACGCGCTTTAATCTCAACTAGGTCTTGCTGTTTCTGTTCAACTTGTTGATCAAAAACGGAAAGCTGGTTTCTCAGATTATTGAGATCTTGACGGTATTCTGCTTTTTGACGATTAACCAGTTGAGGTTGAAGTTCATAGAATTTAGGTGGGAACGCAAGCTTGCCATAATCGAGAGTGACACTTTTCTTCCATTCTTTTTCAGAGAATTCTTCATTGATGACAACACTGGTCAGGGAAGCGGAAAGCATTAACACGTTGGCGGTCAAGTTCGCGACTTGTTGTTCACGTTCGCGGAAGTCAGAACGGAATCGTGTGTCATCGATTAACAGCAGTTGTTGACCTTTTTGAACGCGTTGGCCTTCTTTAACTAAGATTTCTTTAACCAAGCCACCTTCAAGGTTTTGTACCACTTGGATCTGAGAGGAGGGGATCACTTTGCCTTGGCCAACGGTAACTTTGTCGATCTCTGCCCATGCAGACCACCCAATAGCAGCAATAAAAAACAGAACGATCACCCACAACATAATTCGCGCACTGGTGGGCGTATTGAGGAGTAGTGCCGCTGTTTTATCATCGACATACTCAAGCTCGGTCTCGTTCAATTTGCTGAAATTTTTCTGACTCATAACAGTCCTTGTTCGCTAAATAAAAGTGCAAGCCTATTGAGTGTATTCTTACTTTTGATAAATGTTAAGATTTTGCTCATTTAAATCTTTGAATTTATATATTTTTTAAGACTTATCGGTTCTTGAAATCTGTTTTATCGAGTTGGTGCTTTCTTAGTTTGTCATACAGTGTTTTTCGCGACACCTGCAGCTCTTGTTGTACCTCTTTTAAACGACCTTGATGGCGATGTAGCGCCTCAATCAAGATAATTTGTTCAAAGCTATCGGTGCGTTGGTTCAACGACTGTTGTTGCTCTTCAATGCTCATATCGAGTTCATTTTGCTCATCAGTATCGCTGTCGAGCGACGGCTGCTTAATTTGAGTCAGCACTCTGAGTTCAGCATGTTGGCGAAGCTGACGAATGTTCTCAGTCCAATGCGTTGCAATGAGTCGCTGAATCTCTTTTTCTGTAATGACGGGTGGCGGCAGTTGATAGCGACTGGCTGCACCACGAGCAAAGTGTTTGAACAAAGAGCCAATATCTTCCGTTCTTTGCGCCAAGGGTAGTAAATTAAATCGGCGCAGTTCACCTGTAATTGTAGTAGGAACTACTGTAGTTGCGATAATGATACAAGTTGCATTGGTCTTGCATGAGTTTTCACGAAGTAGAGTAGGTTTTAGGTTCGCTAACCACAGCCATTGATCCTGAGTTAGTGCTTCTGTCTCATGGATATAGAGTGTTCCACCTTGATGCTTCAAGAACAGTTGCAAAATAAACTGATGGAATGTCGCTTCGTCACTGCGTGGCAAATTAAACGCAGCGACAGGGCAAAGCTCCGCGGTTTGATGACTGTGTAAATCATGGGTGTATTGTGCTGTGACCCTTTTCCCCGTCCCTAAATCACCAACAAATAATAGAAGTGGGTTAGTTTTGGTATCTAGGGTGATCAATTCTCGGCGTAATGCCTGCATTGATGGTGATTGACCAATCAGTTTCGGGCCAACCTGATTTTGCATTGCCAACTCTTTACGCAATAGGTTGTTCTCTTCAACCAGTGCGAGCTTATCTGCGGCTTTTTTAACGGCAGTGAGTAGGGCATCGACCACAAATGGCTTTTCCAGAAAATCGTAAGCACCGGCTTTCATCGCTGATACCGCGGTTTGCACGTCACCATGTCCGGTAAGTACGATGACCTGAAAATGAGGATTTTGGCTCAGCAACTTTTGCGTTAATTGAATGCCATCCATTACCGGCATGTGAATATCGGTGATGACAATTCCGGCTTGCGTGGTATCTATTTTCTTTAATGCCTCAATAGCATTGGGAAAGCCGACGATATCGATACCTTCAATGAGCATGGCTTGTTCTACCGAGTCTCGAATGGCGGGTTCATCGTCGACAAAATAGAGTTTAGGCATAGAGTGCAAAAGCCGATTCCTTAGCTGTAGGTGAGATTAGCAGTAATGTGAAATTCGTTTTCCGTTAACAATAACAACGGTGTGTTAGCGCTTATCGTTATATAACGGGATGTTTAGCGAGAATACCATGCCTGAAGGCTCTAACCGGTTCGCGCTGATCGTGCCGTGATACGCTTCAATAATCCGTTTCGATATTGAAAGCCCTAGCCCTAAACCTTCCGGTTTGGTGGTAAAAAACGGGTCGAACAGCTGTTCTAGTTTGTCATCTGGCATGCCAATTCCGTTATCCCAAATGATCAGCTGACAAGAGTTGTGATGAAGTTGCCATTCGATGCCTATCTGTGGGCTAGCCTGTTGGTCAACGCTTTCCAGGTTTTGTTGCTCCTGCAAGATTTTCTGTTCAAGAACTTGTTGTTGCAGCGCTTGAATCGCGTTGTGAATCAGGTTCACTAGTACTTGTTCGAGTTCGGTTGGATGAATCGCAATATTGATGTCATCTGGCACCGTGCTTAGCCTTAGCGTAATGCCTTGCTTGATCATCAGCGCACTGAGAATGCTAGTGGCGTTATTGACCGCTTGATGCAGGTTCGCCACATGATGTTCTTGTTTGGTGACCTTGCGAGTAAAGACTTTGAGTCGCGCGATGATGTCGGTAATGGTGTTGTTGAGGCCAATCATTTTCTCAAGATTGCTTTTCACTAAATCGGTTCGTTCCATTTCCAGTAGCTTTAAGCTGTTTTCACTGTAGGTTCGCAGTGCTGCAAGCGGTTGGTTGATTTCGTGGTTAATGCTGGCTGACAGCTCACCGAGTACCGCTAATTTCGCGGTTTGTGTCAGCTCTTGCTCTGTCTGTTTCAACTTGGATTGCGACTCTTGGTATTGAAAAAGGGTTTGTTGCAGCTGTTGATTGGATTGCTTCAAGTAGTGGGTACGTTTATCTACGGTTTGTTCTAGGTTTTGGTTGAGTCGGGTCAACGCCACTTTCGCGAGATAAGTCTGGCGCCACGACCAAGCGATGAGCATCACCAAGCTGTAAATCACTACGAAGATGACATCGATCTGAAAGATTTTAATAAGTTCAGCTCTGGTCTCTTTTAGGGCGACGACTTGGTACTGGTTGTTGCTGATGGTAGCGGGGTAAAGATTAAAAGCACCAAGCTTGAATAACTGGTTGGCGGTGAGCTCTTTTCGGATTTCATTGGATTGAAGGTTGCTAGATTGATTGGCGTTGCTAGCTTCTGACTGAGATCTTGAAGAACGAAAGGCTTCGATGATCGAAATTTCGCTTTGACCGTATTGGCGTTGAAGTGCGATATCCGTTTGTTGTTGCTGCGTTAATGGCAACAGTGAATGATAAAGCCATGGAGCTTGGCTTGATAGAAAGACCACTTGGTTCGAGTCGAGTACTACGATCTCAAAGTCGTCGCTGGTCAGGATGTTTTCGAGGTTTTCTAAACTCACTTTTACGGTGATAACCCCCACAATGTGATTCTCAACATACAGCGGTGAAGACAGAAAATAACCGCGTACGTTCGAACGAGCGCCTAGCGCGACATATTGTGTGTTGTTACCTTGAATGGCAGAAGCAAAGTAGGGACGAAACGAGAAGTTCTCACCTACAAAGGTACGAGGCTTTTGGTAATTACTGGAAGCGACCACAGTACCGCTCGGGTCATGAATATAGATGGTGTCGGCTTGGCTTTGATTCGACCATTCAAACAGCAATTGATTGAGCTGCGCAGCGGAAATCTTGTTTGCTCGTTGTGATGAGTCAAAATAAGAGAGCAAGCGCGGGTCATGACTGAGCAAATCCGGGATTTGTTTGAATTTATCCAGTTCAGAATCGATTTGTAGATTGGCTTTATTCGCCGCTTCATCGAGTTGCTGAGTGACGATTTTTTCTTGGAATTGTACTGCCATAAAGTGGGTTGCGGTCAGCCCTGCAGCTCCCAATAACAATGAGAATAAAACAAAGGGCGTCATTAGGTTAGGCAGTATTTTGGTCACTCGCATCTCAGCTTGTCATCGGTTTGTATAAAGATTATCAATATGATGGAGAGAGTACCGAGATCTTGTTAACACAGAGCACCTTCTGTGAGACAAAACCATGGCTTAGACTTGTGTTTCAAAGGATTACGGCGCAAAATCACAAAAAAATTAAAAGGAGCAACCAAATGGAACTGACAGATATTCGTCGCGAATACGCTAAGGGTGGATTGAGACGTAAAGACTTGGCCGCAGACCCGATTGAGCAATTCAACCTATGGCTAGAGCAAGCCATTGAAGCGAAGTTGACGGACCCTACTGCCATGACAGTTGCTACGGTTGATGAAAATGGTCAGCCATTCCAACGCATTGTTCTGCTGAAGAATGTGGATAAAGACGGTTTCGTTTTTTACACCAACCTAGGTAGCCGTAAAGCGCACCAGCTTGAGCACAACAGCAAAATCAGTTTGCACTTTCCTTGGCATCCACTTGAGCGACAAGTTCATATTACGGGCACGGCTGAAAAGCTGACGGCTATGGAAAATATGAAGTACTTCTCGTCACGTCCAAAAGAGAGCCAATTGGCCGCGATTGCAAGTAAGCAGAGTAGCCGCATCTCAGCGCGTGGGATTTTAGAAGGTAAGTATCTAGAGCTTAAACAGAAGTTTGCCAAAGGCGAGATTCCCGTGCCTTCTTTCTGGGGTGGCTTCCGAGTTCGTGTTGATAGCATTGAGTTCTGGCAGGGTGGTGAACACCGCTTGCACGACCGTTTCTTGTTCTCTCGCCAAGACAACAGTTGGGATATTGATCGTCTAGCGCCTTAGGCTGCTTGATCGCTTAGCTGCTTAACAGATCCAAAAGTGCCGTTGATTAGACTGATCAAATCAACGGCATTTTTTTGTCTGGATTTTCAGCTGAACAGTCAATCAGTCACTGTGCAGAACAACGGAGATCTGTTTTTTGAGCAGAGTTTCTGGGATCACTGAGCCCAATCCTGAATCCAACGCATACTCAATCAATTGGCTTTTACTGCGTGCATCAAACTTCTGTTTCAATCTAGCGACATGACCTTCGACCGTTTTGATTGAAATGTTTAACGTCGACGCGATGTACTGTGGTTTCTTGCCGAAAAGCAGTAAGAACAGCACCTCTGATTCTCTCGAAGTCAGCCGCTTTTGCAGTTTAGACACACGCGGCTCTGACCCCGCAAGCGATGCCTGATTGCCTTTTGTTCCTGTGGCCTGACAAACCCAATGACCAACCTCTAAGATCGCGGTATCGGTAAGCTCTTGGCCATAGAAGATGGTGCCTTGGACGTTGTCGTCATCATCAAGCCAAGGGGTTTTGGTAAAGATATGGGCGTGCCAGCGTCCGTCTGGATAGGGGTGAATATCGAGAATCTTAAGGGTACTGCGTGTATCCATTACATGTTTGTCTTGAGCCCTGAAATCTTGTGCGCACTCAGTGGTTTGACTGGGCATCTCGAAGTCGGTCAAGCCAGTACAAGTCTCATTGGGTTTTAAGCCAATCAATTGGTTGTAAGCAAGGTTGGCATACACGAAGACCGAGTCAGTATCTTTGCAGCCCCAGCAGCCTGGAAGTTGTTCGAATAAAGAACGATGTATGGAGTTGAGTGGATCTGGCAAGGTTTTATCTCGTGTGTTGCGATGTTGCAATAATATCAGTTTCTTATAGCGCTGCAATGGCAATTAGAGTACGAAAAATAAGGGGGGACTGACAGTTAAACGGACTGCTGACTAACTGTGTCAATCACGGAGAATCGATGGGCATAAAGGGTGATAATCAGGCAAAAAAAAACCAGCCTGAAGAGGGGCTGGCTAAAGACAAGATATGCCTTGTCGACATGTAGAAGATTTTCAGTCTAATTTACGAGGGTCAGGTAAATTAAACTGAGGCATCAATTTGATACCCAGAGTGACTTACTACTCTATCGACGAATCTACTCCTAGGAGTGCTTATGCATAAGGGGGGAATTCCCCTATAAATGCTGCTCAATGTGATAATTGAGAACCTAGAGTAAATATTTGGGATTTTGAGCCTGTGACAGGGAGCCTAGAGCTCTCGTACTACTCGGAATCCTAGATAGTTTGCTGCCGTTGAAGGCGGTACGTACAGTTCGTTAAACACCTTTGCCTCTTCAGGAGAGAAGCTCCACGCGCCACCCTTCGCGAGGCCTTTCTGAACGGTTGTCCATTCCCATACATTACCCACCATGTCGTAGAAGCCTGTAAAATGTTTTTCGTGTTCGTGTGATTGCTTGTGAAGTCCCTAAACTCGCCGGAACGATTGGTTTTACAATGCCCGTAGTTTGTACACTCTTGATCATCTTTCCGGAGGCATGATCAAGATGATCGCGATAATGATCTTTTCATTCTCGCGAGCAAATAACTCTCATGAGCATTTACAAATTCATCTTATGCGCATTTAAGAGTATTATTCTTACTATGTTGACCCGAGTATTTTTCTGTCATGTCTAAACCTTTACCCTTTCCTAACCTAGACCTTTCTCCGCTAGGCCTTACTGGCCCTCGTCCTGCTGAGATCATCACTTTGCCATCGCATATGGATTGCCACGATCACCATTATTCTCAGGTGGTGATTGGTTTAAAAGGTCAGGCGGAATTTGAAGTGAGTGGTAAGGGGAATCTTGTTGGCCCAGGACAAGGTTGTGTGGTGACAGCGAGCTCTGATCATGCTTTCGGCGGAGTGGTTGGTCAGTCGGATATTCTCGTGCTCAACATGCCTATGCCAACCGATGATGACCCTCTGATGCTAGAGAAGATTAACCAGTTAGAATCATCGAACGTCTACTTCCAATTAGATGCGCAAATTCAAAAGCTTATCCATATGTTGGTGCAAGAGATGCAGGCCAGTCCTGATGATCTGTTATTAAGCCGTGCGTGCAATGATACGGTGATTGCATTGATGCAAAGGCACATCTCGGCATTTGAAACCTCAATCAAAGATTCACGCTTTGATCTTGAAGCGTTGGATCGCTACATAGAACAGCATTTAGCAAACAAGATCTCCGTCGCGCAGCTTGCGGGTAGTGTGTTCTTGGGTGAAAGCCAGTTCCATATGTTATTCAAAGAGCAAATGGGCATTACCCCTCACCAGTACGTTCTTGGCAAGCGCATCGACCGTTCTCGTCGTTTAATTGAACAAGGTAATCTAAGCCTTGGTCAGGTCGCTGAACTGGCTGGTTTCTCCGGTCAATCTTCCTTTACTCACACCTTTTCACGCCTTCAAGGCATGTCACCATCCCAATACAAAAAGAAAATTTCTGTTAAATAGTGAAACAAAACGGCATATTATTTTAAAGTTTCATATGTGACCTTGTGTTTGTTTTGTTAATAAAGCGAGTTTTTAGCAAAAAACTCGGAGTTTTTGACAAGTAATCCTTATATACTCTAAATACACTGCAGCCATTGTAGAGATCCCGAACTCTTTTCGGGTGTGAGATTAAGGAAAACGCATGTTTACAGCTACTGATGTGTTAAAGCCAGAATTCAATGAGCAGTCGCTTGCTGATCTTTGGACGCTTATCTCACCATTATATATGGTGGATGAAACCCAATGGCTAGAGCAACTTCTGCCACTAGCTACCCCTTCTGAGTCTGAAAAGCAGCAAATCACAGACAAAACGACTTCTTTGATCGAAGCTATCCGTGCGGATAAGACTTCTATCCAGATGATCGATGCACTGTTGCTTGAATACAGCTTAGATACTCAAGAGGGCATCTTGCTGATGTGTCTGGCGGAAGCCTTGATGCGTATTCCTGATTCAGCAACGGCTGATGCACTGATTCGCGACAAGCTAAGCGTTGCGGATTGGAAGTCTCACCTAAAGAATTCTGATTCGGTTTTTGTTAACGCTTCAACTTGGGGCTTAATGCTAACAGGCAAGGTGGTTGGACTTTCATCGAACGAGCAGAGTGCTGGACAAGCGGTTAACCGTTTAGTGAACAAGCTTTCTGAGCCGGTAATTCGTAAAGCGATGCACCAAGCGATGAAAGTGATGGGTCACCAATTTGTTCTTGGCCGCAGCATTGCTGAAGCGCAAAAGAACGGTAAGTCGATGCGCGACAAAGGCTTTACCTACTCATACGACATGCTAGGTGAAGCAGCACTGACCACAGCTGACGCAAATAAGTACTTTAAAGATTACCTAATGGCGATTGAAGCCGTAGGTCGAGACACTTATGTCTCTTCAAAATCTAGCCCAGCGCCATCTGTGTCTATCAAGCTTTCTGCACTTCATCCTCGTTACGAAGTGGCGAACGAAGACCGCGTACTGACTGAACTTTGCGACACGCTAGAGCAGCTATTGCGCCGTGCAGTAGAGCTCGATGTTGCGATTACGATTGATGCGGAAGAAGCGGATCGCCTAGAGCTTTCTCTTAAATTATTCGAAAAACTGTACCGCACTGACCTTGTAAAAGGTTGGGGTAAATTTGGTCTGGTTATTCAAGCTTACTCAAAGCGTGCACTACCGGTTCTAGTATGGCTAAACCGCTTAGCGAAAGAGCAGGGCGATTTAATCCCGCTTCGCTTGGTAAAAGGCGCTTACTGGGACAGCGAAATCAAATGGTCCCAACAAGCTGGCTTTACTGATTACCCAGTTTACACACGTAAAGAAGCGACAGACGTAGCTTACCTTGCATGTGCGCGTTACCTATTGAGCCCAAGTGTTCGCGGCAATATCTTCCCGCAGTTTGCGAGCCACAACGCTCATACAGTTTCTGCTATTGCAGTAATGACCGATCATAAAGACTTTGAATTCCAACGCTTACACGGCATGGGTGACTCGCTTTACAACCATGCGATGGAAGCTTACCAACAGTCAGTACGTATTTACGCACCGGTTGGCAGCCACAAAGATCTACTGCCATACCTAGTACGTCGCTTGCTAGAAAACGGCGCAAACAGCTCGTTTGTACACCGTCTAGTTGATGCACGTTGCCCTGTGGCAGAGCTGACTCAACACCCAGTCGATATGCTTCTGGCATTCGATACATTGAACAACACTAAGATTCCTCTGCCGCCAGCGGTATTCCCTGAGCGTAAGAACTCATACGGTGTGAACATTGATATCGAAAGCGAAGCGCATCAGTTTGAAGAGCAAGTAAAAGGCTTTTTGAACAATCAATGGACTGCTGGCCCAGTGATCAACGGTGAATCTCTTGCCGAAAGCATGATCAAGGCTGATCAGAACGTTGAGCAAGTGACTGCACCTTATGATCGTCGAATTAATGTGGGTCAGGTGGCTTTCGCTAACCTTGATCATGTTTCCGCAGCGATCACTGGTGCAGACGCTGCATTCGCTGATTGGAACGCAACATCGGTTGAAACCAAAGCGGCAGCGCTTGATAAGTTAGCTGACCTGATGGAAGACAACCTAGCTGAGCTGGTGGCGATTTGTCATCAAGAAGCGGGTAAGACGATTCACGACAGCGTTGATGAAGTGCGTGAAGCTGTCGACTTCTGTCGTTACTACGCAAAACAAGCGGATAACCTACAAGGTTTCGAACTAAAAGGTTTTGATGGCCAAACACGAATTGCTTCTCGACAAGGTCGTGGCGTGTTCGTTTGTATTAGCCCTTGGAACTTCCCTCTAGCGATTTTCCTTGGCCAAATTACAGCAGCTTTAGTTGCGGGTAACACGGTTGTGGCTAAGCCTGCAGAACAAACAAGCTTAATTGCGGCTCGCGCGGTTGAACTGATGAATGAAGCGGGCTTCCCTGCTGGCACGATTCAACTTCTACCTGGTCGTGGTGCAGAGATCGGCAGTGCGCTAACTAGCCACGATGCGATTGCAGGCGTTGCCTTCACGGGGTCAACCCCAACTGCACAACGCATTAACGTGTCACTAGCAAGCCGCAACGCTAAACCAGTACCGTTTATCGCGGAAACCGGTGGTCAGAACGCGATGATCGTCGACAGTACTGCACTGCCTGAACAAGTGGTTCGTGATGTGATTCGTTCTGCCTTTGCTTCAGCAGGTCAACGTTGTTCTGCGCTACGTGTGCTTTACATTCAAGAAGACATTGCAGATCGCGTGATTGGACTAATTCACGGTGCGATGGATGAGCTAAGCGTTGGTATTCCACATCTTCATAAAACGGATGTGGGCCCAGTTATCGACCAAAACGCGAAGCAGAAGTTGATGACGCACCTAGAAAATATGACTAAGACCCAGAAGAAAGTGGCTCAACTTTCTCTAGGAGCGGATTGTGAACATGGTGACTTTGTTCCACCAAGTGCATTTGAAATCGATGACATCAGCTGTTTGAAAGAAGAGCAGTTTGGTCCTGTACTGCATATCGTTCGCTTCAAAGCGAGTGAACTGGCGCAAGTGGTAGACCAAATTAACCAAACCGGTTTTGGCTTAACCATGGGCATCCACAGCCGTAACGAGACAACTTACCGTTGGATCGAAAAACACGTTCGTGTGGGTAACTGCTACATCAACCGTGACCAAGTGGGCGCTGTTGTTGGTGTTCAACCATTCGGCGGTCAAGGTTTGTCGGGTACTGGCCCTAAAGCGGGTGGTCCTCACTACCTATACCGCTTTACTGATGTTCATTTTTCTCAATCACAAGACAAGGCATAAGGAGCAGTATCATGGTTCATCAAGTGACAGGTTTTTCTGATGCTTTGTTAGCGTGGGAACAATGGAATCTTACCGACTTTGATCATAAGAGTGCTCAGGTACTTGCATTCAAATCAGAGATCGAAAGCCAATCTACGTCTTTGGCGGCAGTGGCAACTTATCACCTAGAGCAGGCCTCTGCGCTGCTTTCTGAGCAGCACCTAATGGCTGGCCCGACTGGTGAAACAAACGAGCTGTATGCTGCAGGACGTGGTGTGGCTTTGGTGATTGTTGATGATTGCCAAGACAAAGAGCCAGCACTGCAAACAGCAACCGCGATGATTACCGCAGCACTATTAGCGGGTAACAGCGTGCAATTGTGCAGTGATGACGTGCAATTCAACACCTTGATCGCTGATGCAGCGAAACAAGCGAATTTACCGACGAACTTGGTGCAGGTTGCTTCGTACGACGCGGCTCAACAGCTGCTGTCTTGCGATGTACGTAGCGCAGGTTACGTAGGTAACTCACAAACGGCTCAAGCTATCAATTTACAACTTGCTAAGCGTGACGGTGCCATCGTCAGTTTAGTAGCTGAAACGGATCTGACAGCAATGCATGTTGCTCACGATCCACACTTATCGCTGCGTTTCATTACCGAGCGTACGCGAACTATAAATATAACAGCCGTGGGCGGTAACGCGACCTTGCTCGAACTTGGAAGCGAAGCTCACTAACCTTCAGTAACATTGGCTCTAAGCACTTTTGTTTTCTCCATTGTTGGTTTCACCATCTTTGGATTTAACTCATAGTGCCTTGGAGCCTCAATACCTAACTCAATGCACTCGCTTGCCTTTACGGTGAGTGTCTTGCATTGCATTAGGCATGGAAGGCTTTTTACAAATGAGGACTATCAAATGATAGAAAACAGTTTTGCAATAACGACGACGTTCATTGCGTATCTAATTATGATGCTGGCAATCGGTGTTATTGCTTACAAACGTACTTCTAGCTCGACAGACTACTTCCTAGGTGGTCGTTCGCTAGGCCCATGGCCTGCTGCACTTTCTGCTGGTGCATCAGACATGAGTGGTTGGCTACTACTTGGTCTACCGGGTTACGCTTATGCTGCTGGTTTTGAAGCATTCTGGCTTGCTGGTGGCCTGCTAGTTGGTACTTGGGCGAACTGGTTAATCAGTGCTAAGCGTCTGCGTACTTACAGCATTACAACAGAGTCACTGACGCTACCTGAGTTCCTATCTCGTCGTTTCAATGATAATTCTAAGCTGATCCAAACAATTTCTGCTTTCTTTATCCTTTTATTCTTCCTTTTCTACACAAGTTCTGGCTTGGTAGCAGGTGGTAAATTGTTTGAAACAGTATTCGGCCTAGATTACACAACAGCGGTAATCATCGGTACAGTATGTGTGGTTTCTTACACGCTATTTGGTGGTTTCCTTGCGGTATCTTGGACGGATTTGGTTCAAGGTCTGCTGATGTCTGCTGCGCTATTGATTGTACCAATCGCAGCGATGAACGGTGGTCTTGGTCAGCTATCGACTGATCTTCACAACATCAACCCAGAGCTTCTCACGCTATGGAATGATGTGAAAGGTGAGCCACTTTCTGCTATCGCGATCATCTCGCTAGCGGCATGGGGTCTAGGTTACTTCGGTCAGCCACACATCCTTGCTCGTTTCAAAGCAACACGTAGCAACAAAGACCTAACAACAGCGCGTCGTATCGCGGTGGTATGGTCTGCTCTGTCTATGGTTGGTGCAATGCTAGTAGGTCTTGTTGGTCTAATCTACGTGACTAACTCCGGCGCGCCTAAACTAGACGATGGCGAGAAGATCTTCATGCTTCTTGTTAACGCAATGTTCCACCCAGTCATCGCCGGTATCCTACTTGCTGCAATCCTAGCGGCAATCATGAGTACTGCTGATTCACAGCTTCTTGTTTCTTCATCTGCAATGGCAGAAGACTTGTACAAGCAAATTCTGAAGAAAGACGCAACGTCTGAAGAGATCGTTCGTGTAGGCCGCTTCGCGGTAATCCTAATCTCTCTAATTGCACTTGTGCTAGCGATGACGCCAGACAGTTCAGTTCTTGGCCTTGTATCTTATGCATGGGCTGGTTTCGGTGCTGCATTTGGTCCAGCTATCGTGTTGAGCCTATACTGGTCTCGTATGAACCGTAACGGCGCTCTAGCGGGTATCGTTGTTGGTGGTGTTACGATTGTACTTTGGAAACAGTTCACGGGCGGTTGGTTCGATGTTTACGAAATCGTACCGGGAATCATCCTATCAACTATCTCTATCGTTATCGTGAGCCTAATCACTGGCGAGCCAGAAGACGAAGTTAAGAAGCAACACGCTGAGTTCGAGAAGAACCTTGTTGAGCTAGACTAATTTACATTGTAAAAATACCAATGAATTAGCAAAAGACATGAACAATAGAGTCACTTCGGTGGCTCTATTTTTTTATGTGAGTACGACCTTTGTCTTATTTCAAATTAAGTTTATTCGAGGTTTTCTGATATTGAAATGGGGGTTTACAATGTAAATCGAAAGCGAAGGATCTTGAGCGAGAAATGAAAGGTCTGTCTTGTTGGTGGCGTTTGATGTCAAAAAATAAAATAGAAAAATGGCTATTTTTTGAACTTGGCGCTCACTTTTGTCATTAGCTCGGTGAATTGTGGAACCGAATTGGACATGATGTGTCAATTGTCAGTAACCACTAAAGACCTATAGGACAAAGGTATGCCTGATCTCTATTGCAAAGGATGTAAAAAAACAACACTACATAAGTCTATAATGAAACGTTGTGAATCAGAGCCCGAGACAGCTTCTGGCCGTATGATGCAATGGACGTCAAAACTATTTAGTGGAAACCTGTACTACGATATGGAAACTCAGCACTTCTGCCGCACGTGCAATTGTCGTTGCGAAACAGGAAGTACTGTACCCCAAATTGGTTTAGCTTAACTTACAGTAAGCGCTCACTAACTTAGATCAAAAAACCTCCGTTTTAGGAGGTTTTTGCGTTTCTATGCGGCTTTGAGTGCTAGCTCGGCAACAATGGCGTCGCCATCAATCTTCACATCCCAACCATAGTTTGAGTATTCATTTGCTAGTGCCTGAGCAACATCTTTTGATACCGTTACGTGTGTCCATGAACCAATACCGTAAGGTTTATATGCGAGTTCTTGCGTTTTCATAATAGAGTCATCCTTTCTCTTTGATAATTATATTATTCACTTTGGCCTATATCCTTTCTTTCGTTTCCGGCTCAACTTATTTGTTAATCGGGTCATTTCTATAATAATTTGTTAATAACCAGAGTTTGATTTATAAGGGTTCTTATCTATTTGTATGTGTTTATATCTGGCGTGAATATCATCCGTGCATTTAGTTTTTAAATGTGTGAGCGAGGTTTTCTTCGATTGCACTTGGTATGGAATATACTGAGCGGAATTTAGAATGTTTAAGGAATGTTATGTCTCAGCATCAGCTCGATCGTATCGATAAAGAGATACTAAGAATTCTGCATATGAAAGGGCGTTTACCTGTTGTTGAACTGGCAAAACAGGTCAACCTTACGACGTCACCTTGCTCTGATAGACTCAAGCGATTGGAGAAAGAGGGCTACATCACGGGCTATCATGCTGAGCTTTGTTCAGAAAAGTTGGGACTCGATGTCCAAGTTTTTATCCATATTCGTCTCGACCAGACTAGCTTTTCTATTTTTGATAAGTTTGCCCAAGCGGTTGAAATGATGCCCGAGGTGGAAGAATGTTATTCATTGTCGGGAGACTTCGATACCATGATCAAGGTTCGAGTGAAAGACATGAAGGCGTACCAAGCGTTTATGGCAACAAAGTTAGGTACCTTGCCTGGTGTGATTCAGACACGTAGTGAAGTGGTGATTGAAGAGCATAAAAAGGGCTTCGGCGTGAACCCTGAGTTGTTGGCAACTCTAAAATAGTGGCCTAATTTCGCTTACCAACGTGATTTAGATATAAAAAATGGAAGCAATAAGCTTCCATTTTTTGTTGAGCGTCAGATAAAGAGCAACCCGATAAACTTGTTCGCCTTAAAGCGTAATGGCCGCAGAGATTAAGCCAATCACACCACCGAATACACCGCCCCAAACGACCAACCAACCAAGGTGTTTCTTGATCATGGTCTGAACCATCTCTTTAACCAGCTTAGGTGTTAGTTCATTCAAGCGCTGATCGATGATCGCCTCAATGTTTTCTTTGATTTCATCCATCATCGCAGGCGATTCTAGCTCGTCTTTGATGGCATTTTTTACAGAATCACTCTTGCTGATTTCAATCACAGATTCTTGCATCTTCTCAACAAACGGCGCTTTCATTGGCTCTAGTGCTTCTGTGCCACCAAACATTGCCAACATACCGCCAAACTGAGAGTTCTCGATAACATGCACCAGTGAGTCGAATGCAGGGTTAAAGTCGATCTTCTGAATCACAGGCTCTAGATTGAGCGACTTTCCTGTCATCTCGCTGCTTAGGAAGCGGTCGATGTTACTTTCTGTAAAGAATTGCTCCATCATTAGTTGCTTGATGGCTGCCTTGAACTCTTCAAAGCGCGCTGGAATCACTCCAGAACCGTATAGGCCGGGTACTTTCTCGAACAACATGTGAATCGCAAGCCAGTTGGTGATGGCACCAGAAAAGGCGAATAGGCCTGCATAAAGCAAGTATTGGTTTGCTGTCGCATAGCCGCCAGCAAGCAGCGCTAACGCGATAACGTTAGTTAAGACACTTTTGTTCATGGTTGATCTCTAGAAAGAATATTGCGCGCATTTTAAGAAAAAAACGCCAAGAAAAAAACAAAAGGATCGATGAAGTTTATTGGACAGGTAGCAAAGAGCGCCAAATAGCAGGCATAAAAAAGGCTAGCCTCCCCCCGAAGTCTAGCCTTATTCCAGAACGCGCAAGCGAGGCGTCTTTGGTGTTAATGTCATTATATAATTACGACATAACATTCTGCCATGTGTAATTTACCGCTAATAAACAAATTGCTGTGAATCACATCGCACTTTTAAAATAGCACAAAAATTAAGCGTTTGTAGCTTGCTCAAGATCATCGGCAATAAAGCCACCGGTCTGGTGATTCCACAATTGAGCATAGATGCCATTTTGTGTAATCAGCTCTTGGTGAGTGCCTTCTTCAACGATATTGCCTTGGTCGAGTACGATCAGGCGATCCATCGCTGCAATGGTCGACAGGCGGTGTGCAATCGCAATAACCGTTTTGCCTTCCATTAGCTCAATTAAGCTCTCTTGGATGGCCGCTTCTACCTCAGAATCGAGTGCAGAAGTTGCTTCATCGAGAACCAATAGTGGTGCATTTTTCAAAAGAACACGTGAGATAGCGACACGTTGACGCTGACCACCAGAAAGCTTAACGCCACGTTCACCTACTTGAGCATCGTAACCAATGTTGCCAAACGGGTCGGTTAGCGTTTCGATAAACTCATGCGCGTGTGCTTGTTTAGTTGCCGCGTATACTTCTTCGTCTGATGCCTCTGGTCGACCGTAAAGAATGTTGTCTTTGATCGAACGGTGCAGCAGTGAGGTATCTTGGGTCACCATACCTATGTTGCTACGCAGAGAATCTTGAGTAACGCTCGAGATCTCTTGGTCATCAATCAGGATGCGACCACTTTCTACATCGTGGAAACGCAGTAGTAAGTTAACTAGGGTCGATTTACCTGCACCTGAACGGCCAACCAAACCCACTTTTTCACCCGGTTTGATGTTGAGGTTTAGGTTGTTGATCACCCCCTTATTCTCACCGTAGTTAAAGCTTACATTGTCGAAGTTGATACCGCCTTGTGGAACCTCCAGAGGCTTCGCGTCTTTCTTGTCTTCAATAGCAATAGGCTTAGACAGAGTTTTAATGCCGTCAATCACGGTACCAAGGTTCTCAAACAGACCACCAATTTCCCACATGATCCATTTCGACATGCCGTTAATACGCAGAGCCAAGCTGACCGCAATCGCGATTGCACCCACGGTGATTGCGCTATCTAGCCATAGGTAGATAGAGATACCCGCAATGCTGAACACCAATAGATAGTTAGCGAATTCCACGCAGATGTTGAAGCCGGTTACCAAGCGCATTTGGCGGTGCACAGTATCTAGGAAGCCTTCCATGCCTTCTTCGGCGTATTTGGTTTCTCTTTTACTGTGTGAGAACAATTTCACCGTCGCGATGTTGGTGTAGCTATCAACAATACGACCTGTCATCAGTGAACGAGCATCCGCTTGCTCTGAAGACACGTCTTTTAGCTTTGGCACGAAGTGCAGTTGAATACCGATGTAAACGAATAGCCAAATCAGCATCGGAGCCATCAAGCGCCAATCTGATTCAGCAAGCATGAACAGCATCGCCGTGAAGTAAACCGTCACGTAGACAAACACATCGACCATCTTGGTCACAGTTTCGCGCACTGCAAGCGAGGTTTGCATCACTTTGGTCGCGACACGTCCGGCGAAGTCATCTTGATAGAAGGACAGGCTTTGCTTCAAAAGGTAGCGGTGTGCTAACCAACGAATCGACATTGGGTAGTTGCCCAGCAAAGTTTGGTGAAGCAATAGCGAGTAAACACTGATCAAGATTGGCATCACAACCAACAGCAGAATACCGAGCCCCATCAATGTCGATTCGTTGTCTGCTAAGAAAGTGTCTGGGTTGCTTGTTGATAGCCAGTCGACCAATTGCCCCATGTAACCGAACAGCGCGACTTCGATGATCGCGATGGTCATGCTCATCAACCCGAGCAAAATCAATGGTTTTTCGAAACCTCGAGTGTAATGGCGGCAGAATGCCAGTATGCCAGTAGGAGGTTGTATCGGCTCTCCCTTTGGAAAGGCTTCAGTAAAGCCTTCAAATTTCTTGTACATAGATTTCCCTTTATAAACTAGTGCATCTATAAGCGACTGCATCGTTGGTGCAGCTTTGTTTTTATGGTCTTGATTCGAAATTTAACTGTCTTAGTTTGAAATTATATAAGCGCCCATGGGTTCTTATCAGTATTAAGTCATTCGATGGATTTTGTTCTAGCGCCTATTTAGGCACTTGGCTTTAAAACACTAAAACTTTGTCTAAGCGATACAGGAAAGGTCCAAAGAGTGTCTTTCATGACGCTTATTTTAGATTGAATTAGACAGGAAAAGTTAAGCTTATTTCAAACGTAATTGATTGTTATGCAACGGTGATAATCCTAACGTTAAATGGATTGAATTGTAATCAAAACTCGTGATGGGCGAGAAAATGGAATCAGAATATTTATCCATAAAGTGACTTAACGAATATGCATACAGTTGGTTCTTTCTGATGTGCTGTTATCTTGCAGTAAAAATTACCGAATAAACTGACTTTTGCAGGAATTGTTTGGGATAAATATTCAAATAAATATTCTTTTCAGTGAATCTTGTCGTAACAAGTTGTTTACAATTCTGAAGTAAATAAAAGATAGGGACGGTTGAAATGTTAAACCTACACAAAAAATCACTTCATATCACTAATGTTCAAAACGCCAATTGCGTTGTTATGGTGCCACCAAAAGAGTTTAAATTTAACGAAGAAACAGCACGTGATAACGAATTTCAGCACAGAGTTAATCTGACCGAAGCTGAGGTGAAAGTAGAAACGATGGCCGAATTTAAAGCTATGGTCGCTTCGTTGCGTAAAGAAGGTGTGCAAGTTGTAGAGTTTGATTACCCAGAATTGGGCGTTGAAACTCCGGATGCTGTTTTCCCAAACAACTGGTTCAGTACCTGTAGTGATGGAAGCTTATTCACGTTCCCTATGGCGTGTGAAAACCGTCAGAATGAAGTTAAGCCAAATGCTCTTATTGAAGCGTTAGAAGCGTCGGGTCGCATTGTTAACCATAGCGAGTCTCTAGAGTCTTACATCGCGCAAGGTTCTTATCTAGAGAGCACGGGCGTGATGGTTATCGACCATATCAACAAGACCATCTACGCTGCGCTTTCTCAGCGTTGTGACCGCGAAGTGTTAGAAGATTATGCGAAGCGCATTGGTTATTCTCGCGTGGTCTCGTTCCAAACGGCATTACCGTCTGGCCAACCGATTTACCATACCAATGTGATGATGGCGATTGGCGATAACTTCTGCGTGATCTGTGATGAAGTGATTCCTGAGTTTGAACGCCGCTTTGTGGTGAAGTCGCTTGCTAAAGATAAGCAGGTTATCTCTATCTCAATTGATCAGATGAACCGTTTCTGTGGCAACATCCTGCAGCTTGAAACCGTGAATGGCGACAAGGTGATCGCGATGTCTCAATCGGCTTACGATGCGTTTTCTCCAGCCCAGTTAGCTCAGCTTTCGACGCATGGAAAACTGCTGCCATTTAACGTGAAAACGATTGAAGACATTGGCGGTGGTTCGGTGCGATGCATGTTGGGTGAGGTGTTTTTACCAACGCGAGTAAATCGTCTGTAACAAGCACTCACTTTCAGTAATGAATCTTTGAATACCACTCTTATCGCAGAGTGGTATTTTTGTTTTTGTCTTTCACATATAAGAGAACAGAGCTCGATACAGGAGTCAACGCGCAAAAGCTAATGGAAATAAGCTATGAAGCGTCCTTAAAAGCTCTGTGTTCGATGAACTGAGCCGACAGTGTTACGACTTCTTTGGAGTAGACGAGCGCCGTGTGGTTGAGTTTGAGGGCGTAAGTATCCGTTGCTCCTCTCAGGTTGGCGTCTTCGAGTGTGACTGTGCCATCGCCCGGGTTTCTTCCCAGAACAATACGTCCGACTCCGGCGTCGTAGGTACCTGTAATCACGCCAATCGGCACATCAATATCGTAGTCACCCAGGCCATCGCTTAAGATCATTTTGCTCGAACCAAATATAAAACCAAGCCCATGATTCGACAGTGTTTTGGCGATAGTTGCCCCATTGTGCGGCGTCCCTGCGGTAATAATGCAGGTGTCGGCAAAATTGGGCTGATAAAACTTAAAGTAGTGACGAATGAGTAAGCCACCGAGTGAGTGACCAAAAAAATAGACCTCATCGTACTCATTAAAGCGAGCATTTACGAAGCGATTGAGGCGTTTGGCTGCAGAAGGGAAACGCAGCGAGTTGTAGGCAAACTTGTGCGTTGTAAAGCCGCGTTTTTTGAAGTTTCTATCCAGATACTGCATGATCAACGCAGGCATATATAGACCATGAATTAAAACTATATGTTTGTTTTTATTATTCATTTTTGTCCTCCGTCTGATGATGTCCCCAGTATATTTAGTCGCAAATCTAAACTCAATAAAACTTGCTACGAATGGGGCACAAAAGACAGAGGTGTACGTTATAAACAGTGCGTTCGTCATAGAGAAAAGGTGGGTTAGTCAGATCTCACTCCACCATACACATCTATGGTTAATCCGCCTTGTTTGGCGTAAGTATTGGGTGTTAGACTTTTTACCTTATTGAAGCTTCTCTCTAATGTCCTTTATCGCCAAGTTTTGCAATCCATGTCGAACTAAGCTCTTTTAATATCTTACGAATCAGTTCGCTGTGTCTATCTGTTTGACTTGCCGATATCTAAGGCACCAGTAAATCTTATGATTCTGAATTTTCAGTTTTGGTTAGCTCAGTATCACCTGCTTCACTTTTTGCTTCCGGTTCAACCAAAACTTTGATTACGCCTTTTTGTAGGATCAGGTTATTAGGGTAGGTGATAATGTTGCCCGAACTGTGTCGAAGAATAACATGGAACATGGTGATATCGATGATCACACCGCTGATGTCTTCGTCTTTCTCCGCGACTCTTACTCTGTCGCCAATGCGATAAGGGAAGACGAAAAATATTAGTACGCTGGCTGTGAGGTTACTTAGAATCGACCATTGCGCGAATAAAGCGACACCCAGCACCGCAAATATCGAAGACAAGAACAGAGAAATATCACCAAAACCCAAGTTAAGAACAATCGTAAACACAGCGATGAAGAGTAGAAACAGAACAATATTGAAACACTTAATCACGAACTGCTTTCGCTTCAATTCGACACGCTTATTTTCCGCTAATGTTTCTATCCAGTTCTTACCTAAGCGTTTGATCACCCAATACACAGTGATAAGAAGTAAACCTAAAACTACTTGTCTAAGCCACATATTGGATTGCAAAAACTCAACCATTAAATAAACCTCAATTTTTTCAAAATAACGACCTCTGCCGCTATGACCACGAGCAGCCCAACGCAAAATAGTGGAAATGCTATCGGGTTATCTGTTCCGGGTATCCCAGCGATATTGACACCCAGTAAACCGGTGAAAAACCCAGCAGGGAGGAAAATACCTGCAATGATAGAAAATAGGTACGTATTTCTATTCATTTTTTCAGCTTGTTGCTGACTTAGGCTCGCTAAAAATACATTAATTTGTTCGATGTAAAACTCAACAGACTCGTTAATTCTCAGGATGGTATCAAGGCTGTTCTTTATATGACTGTTGTGCTTACTCAATGGCGCAGGTAGGTCACTCATTAAATCTTCAAAAACGTATTTCTGTGGCTTCAAATAACGCCTTAGTCTGAGTAGCCTTGAATGTAGAGCGTTAATGGATCTTATGTCGATATTGGATGTAGATTCTAACTCGTCAATTAATAGTTCGACGGGTGCTAGGAAGGTTGAAATACTGTGGTTGATTCCACGGATCATGCCCAACAACACATCAGGTAATGATGTAGGGCCTTGGTTTTGTTTGAGATCAGATATCAGATTACTGACCGCTTTTGAAGGAACTTTACGTGTCGATATTAAAGTGCCTTTGTACCATAAGATGCGTAGGCTAAGCATGTCGTCAGGGTTAGCACCTTCGTTTAGATTAATGCCTCGCAGAATCATCAAAAAACAGTCGTGGCCAAATTGTTCGAACCGAGGGCGGGTGTCATCGGTGAGTAATGAATCGATGATGGCATTTGGAACCGTATTACTGTGGAGCCATTCTCTCAAACCGTCAGCATCTCTTTGGCAGTGATACCAAGTTGATTGCTCGAATGAGGCTGGGCTGGTGGTGTGTTCATGTGCCACCCCCTCAGAAAATTGCCAGCTTGAAATTATGAAAGCGTCCATTCATTTGTCCTTAATGATATGACGTAAACATTGATATTATGCGCCATTCAGGCGCGGTATTGAACTGAGCTTAATCGTGGTAAGTTCAATGAGCGATGTGAGTGAGATGAAGTCTAATAAGACATGTTGGTCTTTGGAGTACGACGGACTCTTCCATTATTGTCTCTATTAAATGTAGCTCATTGTTTCGTCGTTATAAATTAGCACTCTGGCTCCATGTTAGCGACGAAAAAAAGAAAAGACCGAGGTCTTTTCTTTTTAGGGGAGGTTGCGGAGAGCTTGTTCAGGCAACTCGAGTTTTCCGATGGTTTACATAAGTAAAAGCACTACCGACACGCAGCAAAAATGTCTTGGTTTTCTCGGTATTCTTTGGTTTGTACATCCATTAGGCCGAGTAAAGAGTCGAACAGGTTATCTTGGGAGAAGCTCTGTTCTTTGCCTGCCTTTCTTAAGCAGGTCTGGTTTATCCCTTTCTGCTCGGCGAAACCATCAGACATCCACATTATCATAGGCACATGGGTTTGCTCTTTCGGTGCCAATGAATAAGGCATGCCGTGTAAGTAGACGCCATTTTCTCCCAATGATTCTCCGTGATCGGAAATGTACATCAGCGCAACATTGTACTTATCGGTGAGTTTCTCTAGCTTCTGAATAGCCTGTGATAGAAAGAAATCTGTGTACAAGATGGTGTTGTCGTAGGTGTTGACCACTTGCTCTTTGGTGCAGTTTTCGATATCAGAACGTGGGCAGTCTGGCACAAACTTCTTATGATCTTCTGGGTATCGCTCAAAGTAAGTTGGGCCGTGAGATCCGGAGATATGATAGAAAATGATGCTATCTTGTTTAAGAACTTGAGTATCTTGTTCGAAGTTCTCTAGCATGGCTGTGTCATAGCACACATCTTTATTACACAGCGGGTCGCTGTCTTTGGCGACGAGAGTCATCTCTTTGATTCGATGTGCGACCGCCTTGTCTCCACCATCGTGCTCTCGCCAGATAGAGTGAATGCCCGCGCGGTTCATAATGTCGACTACGTTATCTTGGTTGTAGGCTTTGTCGCGATCGTAGTTGCTTCGGTTCATGTTAGAAAACATACACGGCACAGAAACCGCAGTGGCTGTTCCGCATGACTGAACATCAGAGAAAAAGATCGGATTATAGGGTTTGGTATGAGCATTGGTTTCTTTCTCATAGCCATAATATTGGTAGTTATATACACGTGCTGTTTCACCAAGAACAAACACCAATAAGGTCGGTTTGGTTGCCGCTTTTGCTTGTGGCTTGAGTTGAGCATCTAATCCCAATTCTTGATAGGGGATGGGCTGTTTGATGTAGGTGTTATTGATGTATTTGACTGTTGATGCTACGTATTCGGTCGGAATGATCATCTTTTTAAGATGAGAGTTATTACGACCAATCGACACATAATCTTTGTAAAACAACCCGGCAATGATGGCAATGACGATCAACGAAGAGAGCAATCCAATCGCCTTCCCAATAGCAAAATCTTTCCAAGATTCTCTTTCAAGATCCGTAAATAAAAGCAGCAGTGACGGGACTCCTCCCATCAGAACAAACCATAAAATAGAATAGCTGCTTAGGTAGCTAGCAGCCTCTCCGCTGTTGGTTTCGAAGACGTTTTCTATCATTCCATAGTCTACAAAAATGCCGTAGTTGAACATGCTGTAGCTGACTAAAGAGGAAGTAAGTAGTAACAAGATAAAAAAAGCTTTGGCGAATATCGGCCAGTTGAATACTTGAAAGATAAAGTTGAATGCGGCGAGAAAGAAAAATGGGATCGAGATGATAAACCCAATGCTTTCGGCTTGTGAGGCACTAAGAATATTGAACAGTTCGCGTGAGATAGGCAAGTTAATGACAAGCAGGTAATACACTGCCAAAACGAAAGGGAGTTTGTTTATCGACATGTTTAAGCGTGGTAGATTCATAGGTCTTGTCTTCCTGTGTCACTTATCCCTTTATTTTAGTCTCGCTACCAAGAAAGCTCTAATATCAATGCATAAAGCTCAAATAGAAGGCGCTGAGCGATAAACTGGCTAAAGTGAAATGACGCTAAGGTGTGTAGATACAAAAAATTTACTTTACTGAGTGACCTTCATGACAAGGTGGAACAGCAAAGTGAATTAGTATGTTCAGCTTATTCTATGTGGTTCAATCACATTAGAAGTTGTATGAACCACCGAAGCTAATGCTTTTGAAGGCAAGCGTGTGGTCACCAGCTGATATCTGAGAGTTCTTAAATTGGACCGTGTCGTCTACGCTTACTGCATCCGCTTGCGAGATTAAGCGTAGCGTTAGGTGTTCGATTGGCGTGTATTCAACACCTACACCAAAGTGGAAACCCGTACCGCTGTCATCAGCGTAACCAGCACTCTTATTTGCGTTTAGGTCAACAGAGCTTAAACCAGCCAATACGAATGGGCGGATTGTGTTGTCGAATGTGTAACCAAGATTTGCTGACAAAGAAACAGACGTCGGAGACAGCTTTTCAGCGCTATTTTTGTAGTTTGCGTAATCTGTGTAGCCAAGTTCAACACCTACGATACGGTTGAATTGGTAGCCGCCGTATAGGTTGTAGCCCATGCCATCTGAATCTAAGCTACCGTGACCGTCTGTGTCAGAATCTTGGTAGACACTAAGTCCGCCACCAATGTACGCACCGCCGTCAGTACTTGCTGCTAAAGCTGGAAGAGAAACTGCGCTGATTAAACCCAGTGCTAATGCTGATTTTGTTATCTTGTTCATTTTTGTTACTCACTCTTAAATGTCATGCCAGTATCAATTATTTTTGTTTTGCGACCTTTCGACCGTTGGTGAGTATTATTCCGTAGTCTTGTAGCTATTACTGTATGGCTTTGTAAGTTGAATCGTTACATAGTAGAAAAAATGCTCATCCGGTTGCGTAGTGAGTTAGGCTGCCAAAAACAAGGAATACACATGCTAATGAAACAAAACACAGGTTTGGTGGTTGTGGACGTGCAAGGTAAGCTTGCACGCCTTGTTGATGAGAATGAGACACTTATTTCTAACTGTGGAAAGTTGATTAAGGGCGCACAGGTTTTGGGTCTGCCAATTATTCGTTTGGAGCAGAATCCAGAGAAGCTAGGTGCGACGGTTGATGAACTCAATGACCTTTTGAGTGATGTTAAACCAATACCTAAATTCACGTTTAACGCGTGTGATGAGCCCAAGTTTGTTGAGGCGGTTCAAGCCAAGGATGTAGAGACTTGGTTAGTGTGTGGTATTGAGGCTCATATTTGTGTTTATCAAACCGCAATGGGGTTGTTGGAACTTGGGTACAAGGTTCAGGTAGTTGGCGACTGTGTTAGCTCACGAACGGCACTCAACAAAGATCTGGCAATCCGTCGACTAATGGATGCTGGTATCCAAATCACAGGATTAGAAATGAGCTTATACGAGCTTGTGAAAGACTGCCGCGCGCGTGAATTTAAGCTCATTCTATCCTTGATTCGTTAATCACCGAGAGGCTGTCTATCGCCACCGCCTCGGTAAGAATCGAGCGCAACTTTCAAGCGACGCAGTTTGTCGCGCGAACGGTTCTTGTGATTGACTGCGATTCCCATAGAAAGCACATCCACTAACGCCAACATAGCGTAGCGAGAAGCCGACGGCTTGTAGATGAAGTCGGTTTCCATATGCTTGATGGGTAACAAGATATCGGCAATTTTTGCTAGCGGTGTATCTTGTGGGGTAATCGCAATGATCTTAAGTCCGTACTGCTTAGCCAGCTCTGCCGTTTCTGTGATCACTGGTGTAAAGCCAGTCGCAGAGATCATCACCATTACGTCATTAGCATCTGCCGTAGCAGCAACCATACGTGACATCAAGCCATCGTTGTACGACACCACTGGGTAGCCTAAACGAAACAGTCGATGTTGCAGCTCTTGAGAAGCAATGGTTGAACCACCACCCATACCAATAGCAATGATCTGTCTGGCGTTATGCAGCCAGCTGACTGCGGTTTCAACGTCTTGCTCTTTGAACAAGGTGCGGTTGATGTCTAGGCTTTGCTTGATCGATTCGTAGATACCTTGATAACCCGTTTGGTCAACCGGTTCGAGGATAAAGCGCTGGCCAACGGTTAGCGTCTGAGCCAACTTAATCTTCATATCACGTACGTTGCTGCAACCGATCGCTTTAGCAAAACGTGTAATGGTGGCTTCACTCACTTGAGCGCTTTCAGCAAGCTCTGTGATGCTGGCATTGGCAGCAAAATCAATGTCGTCCATGATCAGCTTAGCGACTTTTTTCTCTGCATCACGAAGAGCGGGAAAACGCTCCGTTATCTGTGAAATGATATCTACTTCTAAACTCAAGAATCCTGATCCTTTGTTGATGGGGCTAATCGTTATTACCTAGTTATTAAGAATCTAGCTCGTAAGAAGCAAGCTCTTTAGCTTTTTATGAGCACTAATCCATTAAAAACTAAGCCTTAGCCCCGTTAGTATATCTTATTGCTTCGCTGATTCTAGCTTATTGAAAAATCGAACTAGAAGCAGGTTTCCACCCAGTTTGTTACCTGATGGTCGTCATCGCTGATGGCAATGTAGCGCCACTTATCGAAGGTTAAACACGGGTGTGAGGTTGAGAATGCAATCATGTCGCCCACTTCAATTTCAGAAGAGCCGTCCGTTTCAACAAAGGTATGCTGATCCATCACGGCGGTCGCAGTCAGCCCTTTCACAGAGATAGCTTCGCCATTGCGATAGCCGCGTTCGGCAATAGGTAACCCCGCATCAAAGGCAACATCACGCTTGCCTAGCCCAACAACTAGTTTGGTCGGTTCTGGGCGAGAGATTACATACGCCCATACCTCAAGTGCCGATTCGAGATCTCCACCCAATTCGCACGCGTAACCTTGGTTTACTTGGGCACGCTGCAACACCTTGCTTTGAGCGTCTAGGTAGATACCTGTGTCGTGAATCGCGTAACAGCCCGGGCGGATGATCGCCAAGTAATCGGTTAGGTTCGCTAAACATTCTGCAACCACGTCATACCAAGCCGAACCTGCACCAGTGATGATAGGTTGACCGGTAATTAAACCGTCTGATGCGAGGCTTTCGACCGAGGTCAGCGCTTGGTTTAAGAAGGTACGAATGTCTTGCTCGGCATTGTCGCCATGAATCACGCCCTCATACACCTCAATACCCGCTAGCGAAAGTGCAGGCGTATCTTGAATGGTTTGAGCCAGTTCTAAAACTTCTTGAGGTGAACGACAACCACAACGGCCACCCGGAACACCAAACTCGATTAGAGCTTTTAGCGTCTGCTTTTTGTTGGCGAAGTATTGGTTGAGTTGCTGCACGTTTACCGATGAATCCACACAGCAATAGAAATCAACGTCGAACTCACTAATAAGCTGTTCGATGATCGCCATGTTGGTTTTACCTACCAATTGGTTAGCCATGATGATTCTTTTTGCGCCTGCCATTGCTGCAATTTCTGCTTGTGCAGGTGTCGCAACGGTAATTCCCCAAGCGCCATTTTCTAGCTGTTGACGGAAGAAATCAGGCGTCATCGATGTTTTGCCATGTGGCGACAATTTAACCTGATGATGATCGGCGAATGATTGCATCCAATTCAGGTTATTGGTCAACGCTGATTGTTTGATAATTGCTACCGGAAGCGAAATGTCTTCATCAACCAGTCGATAAACACCGTTCTCAGATTGTGATACTGCTCTCCCTTTTTGGCCTTTTTCAGTCAAGATGAAACTATCTTTTTGATACTTTATAACATATTTTTGTGCAGGGTTATGTTTCATTGCTGATTCCTAACATGATTTAAGTGGTTGTTATTTAATGTTTAAATATATCTATAATGTGTTTTGTGATAGAAACTATCACACAAATTAAAATATTATGTGTGTTTTGTCACTGAAAATAATCGGCTGGATTTCTAATATAGCTCCATCAACACAGTGGATTGAGAGAGTGAAAAATGTTGTTCGATACGATAATCAAAAATGTAGAGGTGTTTGACGGCACCGGCGAACAATCGTTTTGTGCCGATGTAGCAATCCTTGATGGAAAAATCGCCGAAATTGGTCAAATCGATCACGAAGATTGTGGCCAGTTGGTTGAGGGAGCAGGCTTAGCATTGGCTCCTGGATTTATCGATGTACATACACATGACGATACCAACGTAATTCGTTACCCAGACTGCCTACCTAAGATCAGCCAAGGTGTGACAACCGTGATTGTTGGCAACTGTGGCATCAGCGCATCGCCAACGGTTTTGGCTGGCGATCCACCTGACCCAATGAATCTTTTAGGTGCGCAGGCTGATTTTAAATACCCAACTTTTGCGGCGTATGCACAAGCGGTAGAGCAAGCGCAACCAGCGGTGAACGTAGCAGCATTAGTTGGCCACACTACACTGCGTAACCAAGTGATGGACGACCTGCAACGCACCGCAAGCGAAGAAGAAATCGCGGCAATGCAAAGCAACCTTGATTTAGCGATGGAGCAGGGTGCACTGGGTTTGAGTTCAGGTTTGGCTTACGCAAGTGCGAAGCAAGCCAACGCGAATGAGGTGATGCAGTTAGCGAAAGTGCTGTCTAGTCATGGCGGTATCTATACCACGCATATGCGTACTGAATTCGAAGAGATCTTAAGCGCGATGGAAGAAGCGTTTGAGACCGGGCAATACGCGAAAGTACCCGTTGTTATCTCTCACCTTAAATGTGCAGGTGCAGGCAACTGGGGCAGAACTGTTGAAGTGCTTGATTTGATGGACAAGGTTTCAGAGCACCAAGATGTGTCTTGCGACTGCTATCCATACTCAGCGAGCTCTTCGACATTAGATCTGAAACAGGTGACAGACGATTTCGACATCTTCATCACTTGGTCTAAAGCAAAGCCTGAACATGCAGGCAAAACGCTTAAGCAGATTGCTGATGAGATGAACCTACCACTGATGGACGCAGCAAAAGCGCTTCAACCAGCCGGTGCGGTTTACCACTGCATGGATGAGAACGACGTAAAGCGCGTATTGAAATACAAGCTGACCATGGTTGGTTCTGATGGTTTACCAAATGACCCGCATCCACATCCAAGATTGTGGGGCACTTTCCCGAAAGTCTTAGGCCACTACTGCCGAGATGAAAAACTGTTTGCGCTGCCAGAAGCGATTCACAAAATGACCGGAATGTCTGCGAAGCGCTACAACCTCGCGGGAAGAGGTGAGATTCGCCAAGACGCATTTGCCGACTTAGTTTTATTTGATCCAAAGAATATTAAAGACACAGCAACATTTGAAAACCCTATTTCAGTTGCTGAGGGAATCGAAAGTGTATTTGTAAATGGTGAGTTAACTTACCAAAAAGGAAAAGTAAAAAATAATCGTTCAGGCGTTTTTATTTACCGTAATTAGAATTTAATTATTTTATTAAATATACAGTAATAAGAAAACGACGAATTAATTTAAATATATTGGAACAGAACCAATATTATCTATAAAGAAGTGGAGTTAAAAAATGACTATTAAACGTTACGGTGTTGAAGGCGGTACAGGTACAGGCGGACAACATTTACCATTTGCACGCGCAACTGAAGCGGGTGGTTTCCTATACGTTTCTGGCCAGACACCGATGACAGATGGTGAAGTGGTAGAGGGTGGCATTGTTGACCAGTCTCGCCTAGCGATCCAAAACTGTGTCGATATCATGACTGAAGCGGGCTACGGCCTAGAAGACGTAATGCACGTAAAGGTTGTGCTAACGGATTCTCGTTACTTCCAATCTTTTAATAAGGTATTCAAAGAGTTCTTCGGTGCTAACCCACCGGCTCGTATCTGCATGGTCTGTGACCTAGTGGTAGACGTGAAGGTTGAAGTAGATGTGACTTGCTACCGCGCGGATCGCGTTTAGTAATAACCTAATCACAATTACCTACTTAGAGAGTATTAGGGGTTAGTCATCCCTGTTATTATCCTTTAATACTCTCACCCTACATTTATAAAAATTACTTTAATTAAAATAGATAAAATCAATAAAGTAATTATATGAAATATAAAAATGAATGAATCATAAATAAAGTTCAAGAATGAAC